>NZ_DATIND010000106.1 GCF_035474595.1 Longimicrobium sp. | reverse complement strand
GACATGGCTACCCGCGAGATCGTCGGCTGGGGCATGGCCGACCACCTCCGCGAGGAACTCGCCCGCGATGCGCTGCTAATGGCGATCCAGCGCCGGCAGCCGCCGCCGGGGCTGATCCACCATAGCGACCGTGGCGTGCAGCCCGGGTTCAAGGGGTCGTCGCAACGCTTGCCGGCGTCGATCGTAGCACCTCGTCAAAGGCTTCGGCGGGTGTTCTCCAGCCAAGGGTCTTTCGCGGTCTGGCATTGAGCGTCGCAGCGACGGCTGCGAGCGCGTCCGCGCTGTGCGTGCTCAGGTCGGTGCCTTTGGGGAAGTACTGCCGCAGCAGCCCGTTGGTGTTCTCGTTCGTGCCGCGCTGCCATGGACTGTGCGGATCGCAGAAGTAGACCTGCACGCCAGTGTCGATCCGTAGCCGGGCGTGCTGGCTCATCTCCGCCCCTTGATCCCAGGTCAGTGACCTTCGGAGCTGCTCCGGCAGGGTGGTGATCATGCCCGCGATGGCGTCGCGCACCGCTTCAGCACCATGTCCGGCGAGTGCGGGCCCGTTCTTCTCGCGGGCGTCGCCATGCCCCACCATGCGCGGCAGGTGAAGCAGCATCGTGAAGCGCGTCGCGCGCTCCACCAGGGTGCCGATGGCCGAGCTGCCCAGCCCCAGGATGAGGTCCCCCTCCCAGTGTCCCGGCACCGCCCGATCGGCCGCCTCCGCCGGGCGTTGGCTGATCATGATCTCCGGAGCGATGAACGACTTGCCCCGGCCGCAGCTGCGCGCCCGCGGCACGCGCAGCGCCCGCCCAGTCCGCAGACAGGCGGTCAGCTCGCGGCGCAGCGCCCCTCGGCCTTGCACGTAAAGCGCCTGGTAGATGGCCTCGTGGCTGAGGCGCATCGTCTCGTCACCCGGGAAGTCGCGCCGCAGCCGCTGGGCGATCTGCTGCGGGCTCCACGCCCTGGCCCAGCGCCGATCCTGCCGACGCCCCTGCCGGCGGCCCTTCCAGGGCACGACCGGCCCGGCGACCGCGGCCCCGCCCGGGGTAGCGACCGCGCCGGCTAGCCGGTCCTGCACGTAGGTCCGCAGCGCCGCGTTGAGAGCAAGCCTTGCCGGCTTCGGACGGCGCGCCGCCCGCTCGGCATGCCACTGCGCGGTGCTGGCCCGATACGCCAGGTCGCCACCGCGCGTGGCAGCGTTGCGCCGCAGCTCGCGGGAGATCGTCGATCCGGCCCGCCCCAGCCGGCGGGCGATCTCGCGCACTCCATGGCCCTGCACCCGCCACAGCGCGATCTCCTCCCGTTCCGCCAGCGACAAATACCGCCCCGATAACGGCTTTGACGACGGCGCAAGCGTCGATGGCGGCATCCCGCCTGCCTCCCGGAACCAGCGTGCCCCCACCGCTGGTGACACCCCTACACCGGCCGCGGCCTTCTCACTTGCCAGACCCAGCGTAATCGCCGCCCAGAACCGACGCCGATCCTCGCGACGCGCCACCCCTGGCCGCCCCGGCGACCGCAACACCCCTCGCAATGCCCGGCCCGAGCGCCGCTGCCGAGCCTTCATCGCAACCCCTCCGCCATGGTGTTGCAACGACCATTTGATTCCACCCTGGCTGCCCTGGTCGGAATGATGGATCACGTCATGCGGCCGGCGCTGGCCCACTGCCATCTCGAGTGCGTCGAGCACCAGCTCGGCCCGCAGGTGGTTGGCCATCGACCAGCCGACGATGCGGCGGCTGAAGGCATCCAGCACCACGGCCAGATAGAGGAACCCGGCTGCGGTCGGCACGTAGGTAATGTCGGCCACCCACAGCTGGTTCGGGCCGGCAGCGGTGAAGTCGCGATCGACCAAGTCCGGCGCCGAGCGAGCCTCCTGGTCCCGCCGCGTCGTCACCGGGCCACCACGCCGATGGCTGGCGCCGACGAGCCCGGCCTCGCGCATCAGCCGCGCGATGCGCTTGCGGCCGTGCCGCTCGCCCAAGCCACGCAGCTCAGCGTGAACGCGCGGCGAGCCGTAGGTCTTGCGCGAACCCAGGTGGACGGTCCGGATCCGCTTCAGCAGCGCCGCATCCGCCACGGCACGCGCCGAGGGCTGCCGATCCGCCCAGGCGTAGTAGCCGGCCGTGGACACGCCGAGCACGCGCGCCATGGCAGCAACCG
>NZ_DATIND010000105.1 GCF_035474595.1 Longimicrobium sp. | reverse complement strand
CCGGACTTCGATGGCGATGGAGCCGATCTCGGTGTTCGGCCGCGAGCTGGACCGCGCGGCCGTCGCCCGCCGCCTGCGGGAGCTGGGGGCGAGCGTCGCCCTGGACCCGCCGGCGGACGACGCCTGGCGCACGCTGGGCGTGACCTTCGGCCGGCTGCTGGGCCGCAAGCTGCTGAAGCTGTACTTCGACCCGGCGCACTGCTCGGGAGAGAGCTGGGCGCGGCAGATGGACGGGATGCGCGGCTACTTCTCGCGCTTTCCCGAGACGCCGCGGAAGGAACGGGTGCTCATGCTCACGCACACCTTCGGATTCGAGCTCGGCACCGAGTTCGTTCCCGACGCGGCGAGCGCCGGCGACCCGCGGATGCGCGCGCTGTTCGACATCACCGAGATGCTCGACGGCGTGCTCTTCAGCCCGTCCGCCATGCTGGACGCGCGCGGCCGCGTGCTGCTCTGCGTCGCGGGCGCGCCCGCGGAGGACCCCGGCGCCGTGTGGCCGCGGGTTGCCTTCCGTGCCCGCGTCAACGCGATGCCGGCCGGGGGCGATGATGACGAGGACGAGCCGGATCCCGAAGCCACCGCGCCGGCCGCCGGGCGCGTGGCAGTCCGCGCCCTCGCGCTGGCGGCGCTCACCGCGCGCGGGCTGCTGGAAGACGAGCGCGGCCACCCCGGCATCGGCGGCACGCACGCGGGGATGCTGGCCTGGGCACGCGACGTGGGCGCCGAGGCCGAGATGGAGCCCGCCGAGCGCGAGGTGCTGCGGACGCCGATCGGGTCGCTCCCGCGCCAGGCGCAGGTCGATGCCGTCTGGCGGCTGGAGGGGCTGAGCGTGCTGCTGTGGGCGCTCGGCCGCGCCGAGATCCCGCCGCACGACCGCATCTCCGACGCGCAGACGCTGTGGGCGGCCGCGGGGCTGCTGGACGGCGACGCCGCGCGCCGCCTGCTCCACGCACCCGTGCTGCGTCCGCGCGGCGAGATCGGCGCGCTGCGCGGCCGGCTGTTCGCGCTGCACTGGCGCCTGCGCGACTTCTCGCTCCGCCGCGGGGCGATGGATTTCGCGCAGTTCGCCTCCACGGCATGGTTCGGCCCCCTGGACGTTACCGGCGTGCCGCTGGTGGACGGCGACCTCGCGATCGGTGGCGTCCGCATCGACCGCGCGCCGCCCGAGGCGCTCGGCAACGCGATGAGCGCCGCCAGCGAGCGCCATCTCGCCGCCAACTGGCTGTGGGAAGGCCCCGACACCTACTCCCAAGCCGATGTGAGCACGTGAAGCGGCCGGCGCGAGTCCGGACAGCCGCACTACGGCGAATCGCCACTTCGTCTCGCACCCCGCGCCGGTGCCGGACAGCAGTCCCGCAGGGACTTCGTGCCGTTGTTGCCGCGAATTCATTCGCCTTCCGCACCCGGGAAGCACGAGAGGCCGGCGCCCGCGCGCCGGCCTCTTCATCTCCTCCCGATCCTCATCGATCGTGCAATCCGGCAGCACACGTGCGACCTCGCCTATAGATCCTTCGGCCTGCAACTGCTCGTGCGGGGGCAAGAGCAGTGTGACCGGCCTCAGGATGACGTCTCTCTGTGCGTTTGTAATGCACGGTTGACTGCCAGATCATCATCTCCCTCCCCTGTCCCCTGTCCCCCGCTCACCAGGCGATGCCGTAGTCCTCGCCGTAGTTGCTGCTGCCGCCCCAGAAGCTGCCGTGCTCGCGGTCGATGAAGATGGCGTTGATGGGGCCCGAGGTGAGCCGCTGCACCTCCAGCGTGTACCCCATCCCCCGCAGCTGCGTACGCACGGAATCCGGCATCGACGCGTTCACCAGGATGCGCCCGGGCCGGCTCTCGTGCCCGCCAAACGAGCTGCGCATCTGGTAGCTGTTGATGTTGGGCGCCTCGGCGGCCTGCTGCACGTTCATCCCGAACTCCACCACGTTCAGGAAGAACTGGAGGAGGTTCTGGTCCTGCGTGTCGCCGCCCTGAACGCCGAACGCCAGCATGGGCTTGCCGTCGCGCAGCGCCAGCGTGGGCGTCAGCGTTACCCGCGGGTGCTGCCCGGGGCGCACCACGTTGAACGGCGTCTCGGCCGGGTCGGTCACGAAGCTCTGCATCCGCTGGCTCAGCCCCACCCCCGTGCGCCCGGCCACCACCGCCGGGATCCATCCCCCGCTCGGCGTCACGCTCACCACCCACCCCTCCTCGTCGGCCGTCTCCACCGACGTGGTGCCCAACTGGAACTGGCGCTGGAACTCGGCGAACGAGGTGGGCGGCGCCGACACCGAGTCGCGGCCGTTCATGGTGTTGGGCCACTCGCGCAGCACGGCCAGGTACGGGTTGCGCCCGCCCTGGAACGGATACGGATCGCCGGGGAAGATGTCGGGGCGGTTGCGCGCGGGGTCGATGAGCGCCGCCCGCTGCTTCGCGTACTCCTTCGACAGCAGCCCGCGCACCGGCTCCTCGGGCGGCACGTACGGGTCGCCGTAGTAGAAGTCGCGGTCCGCGAAGGCCAGCGACATGGCCTGGTACACGGTGTTGATGTAGCGCGGCGAGTTGTAGCCCATCGACTTCAGGTCGAAGTTCTCCAGGATGTTCAGCGCCTGGAGCATGGCCGGCCCCTGCTGCCACACGTTCAGCTTGTAGACGTCGATGCCGCGGTAGCTCGTGCGCACCGGCTCCTCGATCCGCACCCGCCAGCTCGCCAGGTCCTCGAGGGTGAACAGCCCGCCCTGCTCGCGCACCGAGCGCACCAGCTCCTGCGCGATGTCGCCGCGGTAGAAGCGGTCGTACGCCGCCATGATCGCCTCGCGGCGGCTCTTCCCCTGCCGGAGCGCCTGCTGTTCGGCGTCCACCAGCTTGCGCAGCGTGGCGGCCAGGTCCGGCTGCCGGAAGATCTCGCCGATGGCCGGCCCCTCGTGCGCCGCGCCGGGGTGGACCAGGAAGAGCGCGCGGGAGTACGGCCACTGCCGGATGAGCTCCTTGTTGCGCTCGATGGAGCCCGCCGTCTCCTCCTCGATCGGGTAGCCGTCGGCCATCTGGATCGCCGGCTCCAGCACCTCCTTGAGGGACAGCGTGCCGTACTCCGCCAGCATGGTCATCAGCCCGCCCGGCGTCCCCGGCGTCACCGCCGCCAGCGGGCCGTACTCGGGCGGATAGCTCATCCCCTTGGATCGAAAGAACTCCGGCGTGGCCCCCGTGGGCG
>NZ_DATIND010000104.1 GCF_035474595.1 Longimicrobium sp. | reverse complement strand
GCGCCGTGCACGGCCACGGCGGCGGGGCGCTGGCCCAGGTTGCGCTGGCCCAGCAGGGTGAGCTGCTCCAGCACCACCATGATCCCCGGGTAGAGCAGGGTGGGGATCACGATCATCATGAACAGCGTGCGGCGGTCGCGGAGCGTTTCCCTCAGCTCCTTGGCCAGCACCGTCTTCACCAGGCGAAGGTTCACGCCGCCTCCCGCACGATGCGCAGGAAGGCGCGCGCCAGGTTCTGCTCGCCGGCGCCCGCCACGATCTCGTCGGCCGTCCCCTCCGCCACCAGCCGCCCCCCGGCGATGATCCCCACCCGGTCGGCCAGCAGCTCCACCTCGCTCATCTGGTGGGTGGAGAAGATGACGGCGCGGCCGCGCGAGCGGGCGTCGGAGATGAAGCGGAAGATGGCCTCGCTGCTGAGCACGTCCAGCCCCAGCGTGGGCTCGTCCAGCACCAGCGCGGGGGGATCGTGCACCACCGCGCGGGCGATGGACACGCGCTGCCGCTGCCCGGTCGACAGCTTGCCGCAGAGCCGGTCCGCGAACGCGCCCAGGTCGAACGCGCCGACCATCTCCTCCACCCGCCGCTCGGCATCGTCGCCCATGATGCCGTTCAGCGCGGCGAAGTAGCGCAGCACCTCGCGTGCGCTCAAGCGCTGGTACAGCCCCATCGACGCGGCCAGGAAGCCCAGCCGCCGCCGCACCTCCAGCGGCTGCGCCACGGCGTCGAACCCGTCGATCCGCGCCGTCCCCGAAGTAGGCGACAGGAGGGTGGCCAGGCAGCGCAGCGCCGTCGTCTTCCCCGCGCCGTTGGCCCCCAGCAGCGCGTACACCTCCCCGCCGCGGACGGCGAGGGAGACGTCGCGCACGGCCGCGAGGTCGCCGTAGGACTTGGAGAGCCGGTCGAATTCGATCATGTCCCCGCTGCGCGGAATACGAAAGTACGGGAGTACGGAAGTACGAAACCGCGTATCGGCGCGGACGAAAGTACGGGGGCGGCGCCCGCCAGGCGAGCGCCGCCCCCGTCTACCGTCTCCATCACCGTGCGCCGATCCGAAGCGCACTCACGCACTCACGCACTCACGCACTTCCGCACTTACGCACTTCCGCACTCACGCACTTCGTACTTCCGTACTCCGCGCGCAGCGCGGCCCTCAGTGCTGGAGCGCCTTGATCTCCGGCGGGAGCGCAAAGGTGGAGTCCGGGATGGGCTCGTGCGTCACGCTCTTCACCGTGCTGGTCATCTGCTGGCCCATCATCGACATCGTGGTCTTCGTGGGCATTCTGATGCCGTCGAACTCCTTGTAGTCGCTGTAGGCCACGTCCACCTGCATCTCGCCCATCTGCGACTGCTGCTTCATGCTCGACCCGACCAGCAGCCCCGTCTCCTTGTCGAAGCAGTTCATCACCTCGATGCCGGTGCGGGTGACCATGCGCACGTTCCAGCAGCCGCGGCCGTCCACCGTGCGCTCGCCCACCGTCTCCATCGTGGCGGCCGACTTGGCCGGGTCCAGGCTGGCGTCGAAGTCGGCCTGGCGCAGCGCCTCGTTCATCTCGGTCCCGCTCAGGATGCGCGGGCCCTGCATGGCGTTGTTGGTCCACGCCACCTGGCCGTCGTAGCCGCTGGTGGTCACGCCCATGCCGGGCATGTCCACGCGCATGAACATCTTGTTCGGGCGCGACTGGTACACGTCGATGTTCATGGTCATTCCCATGGCGGGGATGGCCATCTCCACCTGGCTGTGGCGCGAGCTGAACTTGCCGATGTTCTGCCGGCCGCCCACGGCCTGCACGTACTTCTCCACGACCTGCTGCGCGGGCGGCAGGTTGGCGGCCGGCGTCTGCTGCGCCGCCGCGGCGGCGGTCTGCGCGCCCAGCGCGAACAGGGCAACGCCCAGGGTGCGGGCGAACGGGGTGCGGGTCATCTCGAATTCTCCTTCGGTGGTGCGCGCCCTCCATCGTCGGGGACGGCGCGGGAAGCGGCGGAATGG
Source organism: Longimicrobium sp. (assembly GCF_035474595.1). Classification (NCBI taxonomy): domain Bacteria; kingdom Pseudomonadati; phylum Gemmatimonadota; class Longimicrobiia; order Longimicrobiales; family Longimicrobiaceae; genus Longimicrobium; species Longimicrobium sp. The sequence goes on along the minus strand of NZ_DATIND010000104.1, from coordinate 9,827 downwards.
CCCCGCCGCGAGCTTGCTACCGCGCCGGGGCGCGGCCGCGTTTCACTTCGGCGATCCAGGCCAGCGCCGCCTCGAGCGCGGGGTCGCGCCCGGCCAGCAGCGCGTCGCGGGTGGGGGGCGCGGCCACGTCGGGCGTCACCCCCAGCCCTTCGAAGCGCTTCCCCGTCTTCCCGGTGAAGTCGGCCACCGCGTGCATCAGCACGTCGCCGTCGGGGAGCTTCTGCGCGTACGCCGGGAGCGCCTGCGCCGCGGTGGGCTCGCCGAACACCCGCACGCGCCCCAGCTGCTGCAGCCCGCCCGCGAAGAACTCGCTGGTGCTGGCGCTCATCGCGTCGGTCAGCACGGCCACGGGGCCGGCGAAGGGGCGCACCGGGCGCGCCTGCGTGTCCACCGTGCGGGGATAGGAGACGAGGTAGAGCGTTCCCGTCCGGGTGCGCATGATCCCCAGCGTGTCCACGCGGTCCAGGAAGTGGCCGGCGAACCCGGGCGCCATCGCGCCGACGCCGCCCAGGTTGCCGCGGAGATCCACGACGATGCCGTCGGCGTCGCGCAGCGAGTCCATCGCCGCGTTCAGCCTCTCCACGACCGGCGGCATCCAGTAGCTGAAGCGGATGAGCCCGGCGGTCGTCCCCTCCGGCCCCTGCAGGCGGCGCGAGCCCCAGGACACGGCCAGCGGGGGGAGGTTGCCGAACTTCACCATCTGCACGCCGCGCGGCTCGCGCAGCGTCAGCTCGCGCGTCACCGTGCGATTGTTTCCGTCCAGGAAGCGCACGCGCACGCGGCTCCCCGGCTGGCCGCGCAGCGCGCCCGCGGCCGACATCCACGCGTACAGCTGGCGCCCGCGGGGCTCGCGCGCGCCGGGGATGCGCTCCAGCAGCGACAGCATCTCGCGCGCGGTCTTCGCGCCCACGGCGTCCAGCGCCCACCCCGTGCGCACGCCGGCCTCCGCGGCGGGGCCGCCGGAGTCCACGCGCGTCACCAGCAGGCGGCCGTCCACCAGCCGCACCTCCATCCCCGCGTCACCCGTCCCGGACGACTGCGACTCGGCCAGGCGCTGCTGCACCTCGCCGGGGATGACCTCGAAGTGCGAGTACGACAGGCGGCCGATCATCTCCGCCAGCACGCCGCGCAGCTGCTGCACGGTCGTGGCGGCCAGCGCGCGCGGGCGGAGGTCGGCGCGCGCCTGCTTCCACGGGCCGTTCACCACGGCGGTGTCCCACAGCGACCGGTCGATCACCGACCACGCGGTGTCGAAGGTCTCCGCCGCCAGCTGGGGGGTGATGGGGGTCCCGCGCGCGGCCCCGCCGCGGGGCGACTGCGCGTTCGCGGGGAGGGCGGCGGCCGCCAGCGCGACGGCGGCCAGGGTGATCCGGGAGATGCGGTTCGTCACGGAGATCGAGGTCCGGGAGATCGGGCGTAACATCGTTGCGGCTGAAAAAGATAACCCTCTCCGGCGATTTCGGAGAGGGCCCCCGCCGAGCGGCGGGTTTCCGTCGATGAACGGTCGCGGGCACGATCCGAACCATCGCCGGATCTCACGCGGAGACGCCGAGTCGCGGAGGTGCGGGGCCAGCGACTCCGCGTCTTCGCGTGAGACCTACGAGGCCGGGGTGGACGCGATGGCGCGGACCACGTCGTCGATCCCCGCCTTCATCCGCGCGGAGGGCTGGCCGGACTTGTTGGCGATGATGGAGAAGATCACCGTCCGCCCCTCGTCGGTCGTCACGAACCCGCTCAGCGAGTCGACGTTGCCGATGTACCCCGTCTTCGCCATCACCCGCCCCGGCAGGTCGGTGAAGCGCGACCGCAGCGACCCCTCGCGCCCGGCGACGGGGAGCGAGGCGCGGACGATCGCCATCTCCGGCGCACGGTTCACGTACGCCAGCAGCTTCACGAACGCCCGCGGCGTCACCAGGTTGCCGGCGGAAAGTCCGGAGCCGTCGCGCAGCCGGAAGTCGCTGGAGTCGATCCCCACCACCTGCGTCAGGAACTCGCGCTCCGCGGCCAGCCCCGCGTCCCAGCTCCCCTCGCCGCGCGTCTCGCGCCCGACCGTCTTCAGCAGCGTCTCGGCGATCCAGTTCTGGCTGTTCAGCAGGATCGGCGCGATGACCTTCGGCAGCGGATCGGAGAGATGCGAGGCGAGCGGCGTGGCGCCGGAGACGGGGGAGCGCGCGGGATCGGAGACCACGCGCACGTCCGCGCGGCCCAGCGAGATCCCCTTGCGCTCCAGCGTCTCGCGGAAGGTGGTTCCCGCGTAGTCGGCGCCGCTGGCCACGGCGAAGTACTCCACGTCCGTCCCCGACCCCGCGGGCACCTGGCCGTAGGCGCGGATGCGGTGCGTCCCCGGCACCCGCTCCAGGTCCGCCGTCCGCGGGCGCCCCGAGCCGACGGTGACCGTGCGGTTCTCCACCTCCACGTAGCCGCTCTCGGGCTGCCAGCTCACCCGCGCCCGCTCGCCCACCGCGCCCGGGGCGATCTGCACCTGCACCGAGTTGTCGTTGAAGCCCAGCGCGCCCACCGGCGCCGCGTACCACCAGCGCAGGTCGTACGCCTCCCAGTCCGGGCGCAGGTGCTCGGCCTCGAAATACGAGTCGTCGGCCACCACGCCGCCGGTGACGCGGTGGATGCCGCGCGCCAGCAGCGAGTCGGCCAGCTCCTCCCACACCGCCGTGCGCCGCCGGCCCCCGCGGTCGGAGATGAGCGGGTCGCCGCGCCCGTACAGCACCAGGTCGCCCTCCAGCACGCCGCCCCGCAACGCTCCGGTGCCGTAGAGTGTCGTTCTGTAGCGGTAGTCCGCCCCCAGCCGGTGCGCGGCCGTGCTGGTCACCAGCAGCTTCAGGTTGCTGGCGGGGATGAAGAGCCGGTCGGCGCTGCGCTGGTACAGGACGCGGCCGGTCTGTGCGTCGCGGACCTCGATCCCCCAGTCGGCGCGGCGGAGCGCCGGGCGTGCGAGGATTGCGTCGATCCGGGCGGCCAGGGCGGTCGCGCCGCGGGCAGGGGCGGAGCCGGTTGCGTGTTCCGCCGCCTGTGGTGCTAGATTAGGCGCCGCCTGCGCACGGGCGGCGGGCGCGGCTGTTGCCGTGTGCAGCGCGGCGAGGAGCGCGAGAGTGGCGCGGGGAGTGCGAGAGATCATCGGCAGCAGGGGATGCCGGGGTCGGGTTGAGGGGCCGTACATGGGAGCGCCACGAGGCAGATGAGCCGGATCCTGTTCGCGGAAGACGACGACGCGCTGCGGCGGATGACCACGCAGGTCCTGACCTCGGCCGGGCACGAGGTGAAGGACGTTCCGGGCGGCACCGCCGCCCTGGACGAGCTGCGCCAGCGCCTTCCCGACCTGGTGGTGCTGGACTACCGCATGGGCGACCCCGACGGCTTCGAGGTCTGCCGGCGGATCAAGCACGACCCGGCCACGGCGCACGTTCCCGTGCTCATCCTCACCGCGCAGCGGGGGATCGAGGACCGGCTGGGCGGCTTCGACGCGGGCGCCGACGACTACCTGGCCAAGCCCTTCGATCCGCGCGAGCTGCTGGCGCGCGTTTCGGCCCTCCTGCGCCTGGCGCAGCGCGGCCGCGACCGCAACCCCACCACCGGCCTTCCCGGCGGCGACGCCATCTACCAGGAGCTGGAGCGGAGACGCCAGATCGGTGCCGTTTTCACCGTGGCGTACTTCGACCTGGACTTCTTCAAGCCCTTCGCCGACCGCTTCGGCTTCGCGGTGGCCGACGCGGCCATCCGCGAGGCGGCGTCGGCCATGACCACGGTGGCGCGCGGCCGGCCCGACGTGTTCGTGGGCCACGTGGGCGGCGACGACTTCGTGCTCTGCTGCCCGCCCGAGGACGCGCTCCACCTGGCCGAGGAGGCCCGCCGCCGCTTCGACGTGGGCGTGCGCCGCCACATTCCCGCCGGCCCCGGGAAGGGCGACACCTACCGCGGGCTGGACCGCGAGGGAAACGAGCGCGAGTTCCCGCTCACCCGCCTTTCCGCCGCGCTGGTGCGCATCGACCCCGAGCGCTGGCCCTCCGTCGAGCGCCTGGGCGAGATCGTGGCCGAGGCCAAGCGCCACGCCAAGGGCGACGGCGGCGGCATCGCCGAGGTGGACGCGGAGCCCTGAACCTCCGGTCTCGCGGACCGGCTCCCAATCTACAGGACCCCGAATGAATTCGGGGGCAACAACCGCACAAAGTCCCTGCGGGACTGCTGACACGATATCCGGGCTTCCCCCCCAACGCCCGACGAGAAGCGGGTCCCCGCGCCGACGCCGGGACCCGCTCTTCTTTCATCGTACTTCCGTACTCTCGTACTCCGCCGCAGGCGGGCTCAGGCGGGGAGCGCGCTCTGCCGCGTCTTCATCCCCGGCAGCTGCGCGGTGCGGATCTCCAGGAAGTCGTAGACGATCACGCCCTCGTCGGTAATGTCGCTCATCACCCGCATCCCGTCGTCCAGCGAGTTCAGCACCTTCTCGGCGCGCGCCATGGGCCACCCCATCTCGGTGGCCACCTCGGTGACCGTCAGCCGGCCGCCCTTGCGCGAGGCGAGCTGGAGGACGGGGAGCTGCAGGCTCTGGATGATGGCGTCGCGGCGCTTCTCGCGGTCGCTCTTCACCCCCTTCAGCAGCATTCCGCCCCCGCCGCCGAACAGCAATCCGAACAGCGCCGGCGCGGGCTCGCCGTTGGCCAGCCCCACCACCAGCATGAGCGCGCCCAGCATGAGCAGCGCGTACGACAGCCACCGCTTCCAGGTGGAGTCGGCGATGGGGAGCGCCACCTCGTGCGAGGGCACGGGGGGCGCGGCGGGAAGACCCGACCCGCCGGGAAGGAGGGTGATGGCGCGCAGCCCGTGCGCGCCCCAGTTCATCCCGCAGCGCGGGCACACCTTGTGGTTGAAGCGGAGCGCGAGGTAGCCGATGCCGCCCGCCGCCATGATCGGCGCGGTGATCAGCGACAGCCCCACCAGCGCGGCCACGTGCGACCCGCGGGAGAAGTACCCGGCGCTCATCCCGCGGTAGCCGCAGTTGGGGCACACCTGCACCGGCGCGCCGCCGTACGCGGGCACGCCGCCGTACGTCTGCGAGGTGGTGCTGGGGAGCGGCGCGCGCGCCGCGGCGGCGCCGCACACCTGGCAGGTGGAGCGGCCGTCGGCGATCCGGGATCCGCAGGTGGAACAGTACATGGGCTCTACGCTCCGGCCGCGGGGCTCCGCGGCTGATCTGATCGTCAGGGACCGGTCGGCGTCCACCCGCCGCCGGTCATTGGACCTTGATACGACCCACCGCGCAAAAAGATTCAGCATGCCCCGCGCCGCGCGGCGGGCACCCGCCGGGCGGTCCGGGGCCGCCATGCGTTTCCGCCGCGGGGGCCGTCCCGCCGGCGCTCCGGGCGGCCGCGGGAGGTCGTGGAGGGCTCGAAGTGCTGGAAGGGCGACTGAACGATAGCTACGACCCGCCCCGCACGGAAGCGGCGCGTGCGGCGAAGTCGAAGATCCGTCGAAGGATGCGGACGGGAGGAGGCGCGGCGGGGATGCCCCGGCCGCCGCTCAGGGCGAGGGCGGCTGGTGCGGGCTGAGAAGGAGGTGGACGAGCAGCGTCCCCACCAGGATGCCCGCCACGATGGCCGCGAGCACCACGCCCATCAGTCTTGCCCGTGCCCGCCAGGGGTTCCGCGCCACTCGCTGTCCGCCTCCGCCGCCGTCCGCAGCCGTGATGTCGTGGGGGATGGTTCCGCCCGCGCCCTTTGCGAACCGCGTGCCGCGGGCGGTTGAGGCGCGGGGTGGCGGCGGGTATCTTGCCGCGCCGGCTCACGTTGTCGCCACCGCACCCGCGCGCGCAAGGCTCCGCCCATCATGATCGTTGGCCTGGGGATCGACGTCGTCCGCATCGCGCGCGTGTGGGCGGTGCTGGAGCGGAAGGGCGCCCGCGCGCGGTCGCGCCTGTTCACCGCCGCCGAGGCGGAGCGCTGCGCCGCGTCGAAGCATCCGCCGGAGAGCTTCGCGGCGCGGTTCGCGGCCAAGGAGGCGCTGTTCAAGGCGCTGGGCACGGGGTGGGGGATCGGCGGGGCGTGGACGGAGGTGGAGGTGGTCTCCGCCGCGACCGGCGCGCCGTCGCTGCGCCTCTCCGGCAGGGCCGCCGCGCTCGCCGAAGCCCGCGGCGCGGCGCGCATCCACCTCTCCATGACGCACGACCACGATACGGCGGCCGCGGTGGTGATCCTGGAAGCGGAGCCTCCCCGATCCCCCCAATGAATTGGGGGGCAACAACCGCACGAAGTCCCTGCGGGACTGCGCCCCCGGCATTCCGGCGGCTCCGGCTCGATGAGGGAGGCCTCACCCTCTTCTGCCAGATGCGCCACGAGGTTTCTTCGCCTGGAAGAAACCTCGTGGCGCGTTTGGTCGATGCTTGGGAAGTGTCGATCGTTGATGGAAACCGGGAATCAGCTGGCGGGCTGTTCGGCGGCTTCGACGGCGATGGTGATCTCGACGTCGTCGCCCAGCGTGAGGCCGCCGCCCTCGGCCGCGCGGTTCCAGGTGACGCCGTAGTCCATGCGGTTGATGGTCGTCGACGCCTCGAACCCGATGCGGCGGTGGCCCGGCGTGCCCGCCACCTGCAGCATGCGCCCGTCCAGCACCACCGCCTTCGTGGTCCCCCGGATCGTCAGGTTTCCGTAGATCTTCAGCGCGCCGCCGCGCTGCATCTGCACGCGCGTGCTGCGGAAGGTGATGGTGGGATGGCTGGGCGCGTCGAAGAAGTCCGCCGAGCGCAGGTGCGTGTCGCGGCGCTCGTTGCGCGTGTCGATGCTGGCCGTCTGGATCTCCACGTTCACGCTGCCGCCGGCCAGGTTCGCCGGGTCCGCCACGATCGTCCCCTTCCAGCTGCCGAAGGTGCCGTTCACCCGGCTCACCAGGTGGCGGATGCGGAAGCTCAGCTCGGAATGCGTGACGTCGATCTGCCAGGTCACCGGCGCGGGCTTCGGCGCGGCGGCCGGAGTGGGCGCGGTGCCCAGGAGCAGCGCGGGAGCGAGAAGAAGCGAAGCGAGCATGCCTCCAACGGCCATCGTCGTCCTCGGGTGTTCGTTGGAACGCGGATCGGGGGTGAGGGGAGAGAAACCCCGAAGCGCGCCCCCGGGTTCCGCCGGAGATGCGCCGGAACAGAAAGGTCGCAGGGAGAACGGAGCCGGCGGAGGGATCCCGGCGTGCGGCCGGTCTCCTCCGTCGGCTCCGTTTCCTCCGCGACTCTTCCGTTCCTAGTTCCAGCCGCCGAGAAGGGCCGCGGTGGCGGCGCCGATGAGGACGATGGTGCCGAGGACGATCACGCCGATCCCCAGCCCGCCCGTCCGCGCGGCGCTGACCTTTTTGGCATCGATGCGCTCGACGTCGGCCATCGCTACGGCGGTGCGGCGCGGCGGGTCGCCCGCGTCGCCCACGATGCTGTCGGCCACCATCTGCGGGTGGCGAAGGACGAGCACGCTCTGGTCGCGGCGCGTGACGCGGACGGTGCCGCTCGCGTTGGCCTGCACCACCTGCGGCGCGGGGGCGGTCTGCGGGCGCCAGCTGGTGCAGGCGGCAAGGGCGAGCAGGGCGGCGAGCGGTGCGGCACGGAGTCGCATCGTCAGCTTTCGGAAGAGGGTGATGGAGAGGCTCACGCGGCCGGTTCGCGCGCGGCTTCGAGCAGGTCGATGAAGGTGCCCAGGCGGTCGGGGCCGATGTGGCCCAGCTGGGCCACGTGCATCCGCGCGATCTCGTCGTCCAGCGGGGCGATGGCGTCCAGCCCGCCCTCGGTGATGCGCGTCCACACCACGCGGCGGTCCTCGGTGCAGCGCCAGCGCTCGGCCAGGCCGCGCTTCTCCAGCCGGTCCAGCAGCCGGGTGACGTCGGGGTCGCGGGTGATCATGCGGTCGCCCACGTCGCCCGCGGTCAGCCCGTGGTCGCCGGCGCCGCGCAGGATGCGCAGCACGTTGTACTGCGTGGGGGTAAGGTCGTGGCGCTTCAGCACGTCGGCCAGCCCCTGCACCAGCACGTTGGCCGTGCGCTGGACGTTCAGGTACGCCTCTTCCTCGAGCGATTCGATCGGGCGGTTCTGCTTGATCTCGCGCTGGAGCTTGCCGGACACGTGTGGTGGCCCTGTTTCGGGGTGCGCCCGCGTTTTCGGGGATGCGACCCGACGATAGATGCGGGAACGGACGAAGTCAACGGAAATGGGAGTACGAGAGTACGAAAGTACGGGAGTACGAAGGAAGATAAGGGAAGTCCTGAGTCCTAAGTCCTAAGTCCTAATATAAGTGCTGAGTGCTGAGTGCTGAGTATCGGATGCACATGTGCCGGGGAGTCACGAGGATGCTCGGGTGGGAGTCCGCGAAGGCGGACTTCGGGCCGTTGTTGCCGCGATTTCAATCGCCCTTCGCGGCTTTGGACGCAAAAAAACAGCTCGCCGCCTCCGATGCCGGAAGCGGCGAGCCGTCTTTTCATCCCCTGCGCCGTCTATGGGTGCGGGGCGGGGCGGACGCGGTAGACGCGGCCTTCGTGCACCACCGCTACCTGCTCGCCCAGCGCGAAGTAACGCGCCAGCGCGGGGACGCGGCCCAGCAGCGCATAGTACTCGTCACTGCCGAACACCACCGCCGTCTCCGGCAACGTCGTGCCCTCGCGGATCTCCGCGTCGGTCCACACGCCGGAGCGCAGGTAGAAGGTCTTGCCCCCCACGTGCTGCGTGCCGCCGCCCTGGGCGGAGTCGGCGCCGACCGTCGTCGTCTCCTGCATCCCGCGCGCGCTGCGGCTCTGCGTCACCGCGGCGGCGCCGGTCACCGCCTGCAGGTCCACCATCGCCGGCGGTGGGGGAGGCGGAGGAGGCGGCGGCGGCGGCGGGGGCGGCGGGGGCGGGGGCGGCGGAATCGAGGCGTTGCCGCGGACGCGCACGCCGCGCCCGCCCGAGCGCTGCACGGGCGGGCTGGCCGTCACGTTGCCCGTCACCACGTCCATCATCGCCTGCGGCTGCTCGCGCGCGCCGGGCTCCAGCGCCAGGTACGACGTGTACGGCGTCACGATCCCGTACCGCGTGCCCAGCTCCACGATCTCGTCCCTCAGCTCCTTCTGCTCGCCGTTGCTGCGGATCTGCTCCATCAGCCACCCCACGCGGCGCGTGGCCCAGAGCCGCGGGAGCCAGTCGTTCTGCTCGGCGCGCAAGGGGAAGCGCTGGCCCGGGTAGGTGAAGGTGCGCATCGGCGAGCCGGAGCCGCTCAGGCGGATGGCCACGTCGCGCAGCTCCGCGCTGTTGCGGTACCGCCCCACCAGCGCCAGCTGCGTGCCCCGGAACAGGTCGGGGAGCGTGCGCGGATAGACGAGATCGCTGCGCACCGGGCCCATGTCCACCCGCACGTTGGTCAGCACCGGGTGGTTCACCTTGTCGAAGAAGTTGCCGACCTTCACCTCCAGGTCCTCGCGCGGGTCCACGTAGTCGGCCACGCCGCCGTTCTCGGCCGCCACGCGGTCCAGCAGCCGCGTGTTCACGTCGTAGCCCACCCCGAAGGTGAACAGGCGCACGCCCTCGCGGCGGGCGCGGCGCGTGTTCTCCATGATCTTCTCCACCGCCGTGTCGCCCACGGTCGGCAGGCCGTCGGTCAGGAACACCAGCATCCGGGGCCGCGCGGCTTCACGCGGGAACTGCCCCATCGCCTCCACCAGCGCGTCGTTGATGTTGGTGCCGCCGCCGGGACGCAGCCCGCCCACCCACTCCACACCCCGCCGCCGCCCCGCCTCGTCCGCGCGCAGCAGCCCGCTCTCCATCAGCCGGGTGTCGCCCGAGAAGGCGATCACGTTGTAGCGGTCGCCGGGGTTCAGGC
>NZ_DATIND010000103.1 GCF_035474595.1 Longimicrobium sp. | reverse complement strand
GAAGGATCTGTCGCCGGCCCGTGCGAAATAGCCGACTGTAGCGCATCCGACGTCGTAGATCTTCGCGCTGCGGCCAACTGTGCAGCCTCACAGCGTCCACGCACGCGATCGCCTCTGAAGTCCGCGAAGGCGGACTGCGTGCCGTTGTAGCCGCGACTTCAGTCGCATTTTCGCACACAGACTCACCCTCCGGCGCCCGCCCTGGGTCGCGGCCGGCTCGCCCGCCTACGGCAGCGGGAAGGTGTTGTTCGCGCGGTTGTAGTCGATCAGGATCCAGCGCGGGTCGACGACGACGGAGGCGGGCTTCGTGGCGGTCGTGAACGTCACCGTCTGGCTGCGCTCGCGCGAGGCGAGGCGGTGCGTCATCTCGCCCACCTGCACGTCCACGGGCATCCAGGCCGCGCCGTCGCGGCGGACCGTCACCGTCGTGCTCCATCTCCCATCGCCCAGCCGGCGCGTGGCGGCGTTCGCGACGGAGTAGTCCAGCCGGTCGGTGCGGCGGATCCACTGGTCCCAGAACCAGCCCAGGTCCTGCCCGCTCACCTCCTGCGCCACCTGCCGGAAGTCTTCCCCGGTCACGTGCTTGAACTGGTAGCGCCGCGCGTACTCGTGCAGCACGCGCTCGAATACCGGCGTGCCCAGGTGCTCGCGCAGCATGCGGAAGACGGCCGACGGCTTGGTGTACGTCATCAGGTTGTACATCCGCGGGTCGCTGAACGCCTCGCTGGGAAGCGCGAGGGGCTGCGTGGAGTCGGCGCGCTCGATGCGCTCCAGCGCCTGCATCGTCCCCGCCCACGGGTCCGGGGCGCCGGGAACGCCGCGGTTCTTCTCCTCCATGTACCAGCTGGTCATGAACGAGGTGAACCCCTCGTCCATCCATCCCTCCTTCCACTCGTTGCTCGCCAGGATCCCGTGCAGCCACTGGTGCGTGGTCTCGTGCACGATCAATCCCTCTCCCGCGCCGCCGTTCATCGTCATCATGGGGAACTCGGTGCCGCCGCCCTCGATGCGGTGCAGGTTGGTCAGCTGCGGCCACGGGTACGGCGAGAGCTTGCGCTGCAGCCAGGTGAGCGCGTCGTAGGTGCGGTGCGCGGCCTGGTTGTTGGCCCAGTCGGTGTCGGCGGGAAGGTAGAGGACATGGATGGTCGGCAGCCCGCGCGCGGTGGAGTCCGAGTCGCTGATCACCGCGCGCTGGACGATGTCGTGGCGGTATGCCGGATCGGCCGACCAGGCGAAGTGATGCACGTCCTCGGCGTGGAAGCGCACCCACTTGCGGCCGGCGGGCGGCTCGCTGCCGGTGATCAGCCCCAGCGGGAAGGCGCCGCCGCGGCGGTAGAAGCGCCGCTCGAAGTCCGTCACCGTGTAGCCCGCGTCGCCCACCACGTTCACGCCGGTGGCGCCGATCACCTGGTCGGCGGCCACGTCCAGCGTCACGTCGTACGAGGCGAACTCGCCGTAGAACTCGCCCTGCGGGAGCAGCGGATGCGCCTCCCACCCCCAGCGGTCGTAGACGGCCACGCGGGGATACCACTGCGCGAAGTCGTAGTGCCGCCCCGCGCGCCCCTGCCGCCGCGGCAGCGTGGAGAGCCGCGCGTCCCAGTCCATGTCCACGTCGACCGACGCGCCGGGCGCCAGGGGAGTGGGAAGCGGGATGGCGGCGACGGTGGAGTCCGGCGACAGCGGGTAGACGGGACGGATCGCCCGGCCGCCGATCTGGACCGAGGTGAAGCGCTCGTACGCGTAGTCGCCGGGTCCCAGCGCCTGGAACCGGTCGACGCCCAGCTGCATCTCCCGCCGTGCCCACGCGCTGTTGGGGCGGAAGGCGTTCAGGTGCTGGTGCACGTAGATCGTGTCGAGCGCGACCGGCGCGTGGTTGGTGTAGTGCAGCCGCGCGCGGCCGTGCAGCACCGACGTCGGCTCGTCCAGCCGCGCCTCGATGCGGTAGCTCACGCCCTGCTGGAAGTACGCGGGGTGCTTCTGCGCGCCGGCCGCCGCGGGCGCCAGCCAGGCCGCGGCGAGCGCGGCGGTGATCGGAAGTCTCATCCGCACGTGGGGGTTGGGGTTCGGGGCGCAACTTCGCCCGGCCGCGCGCGCGATGCAAGCGGCCGCGGCGCGCGCTGTGCGTAGCGGGTGTGCGGAAGCGGCCCCCAGATCCAAGGAGACGCGCGTGGCGACGGACCTCGGACCCGTGGACGAGAAGCGGGCGAAGCTGGTGCGGCGGCTGGACGCGCTGGCGCACCTGCTGGACAACTCCATCCCCATCCCCGGAACCGGCACGCGCTTCGGGCTGGACGCGGTGATCGGGCTGGTCCCCGGCTTCGGCGACGCGGCCGGGGCGCTGCTGTCGTGCTACTTCGTGCTCGAGGCGGCGCGGCTGGGGGCGGGTTTCTCCGTGATCCTGCGGATGCTGCTGAACATCGGGATCGAGACGGTGGTGGGTGCGATCCCCTTCATCGGCGACCTGTTCGACGCGGGGTGGAAGGCCAACGACCGCAACATGCGCCTCCTCCACCACGCCATCGATTCGCCCGACGCGGCGCGGAAGTCCAGCAAGCTCTTCGTCCTCCTCGTCTTCCTGCTGCTGGCGGCGGTGTTCGCGGGTATCCTGGCGCTGATCTGGTACGTGCTGCAGCTCGTCTTCAGCTCGGGAACGTGGACGGGGCGGTAGAAGAATCAGGGGTTCACGCGGAGAAGCGGAGCAGCAGAGTGAACTCGACTCCTCTGCCGCTCCGCTTCTCCGCGTGAGATTCTTTCCCTATCGTCCGAACGTCTCCTCGTCCTGAATCCCCCAGATTCGGGGCGTGCCGATCTCCACGCTGTTCCCCGCCGGGTCGCGGAAGTAGATGGATCGCCCGCCGCCGGGCCACTCCTTCTCCTGCTCGATCTCCACGCCGCTCGCGCGCAGGTGATCGCGCCAGCCGGCCAGCTCCGCCTCCGTCGCGGCGAAGCAGGCGTGGCCGGGGCCGCTCGCGCCGTGGCCGGGAATCACCCCGCCGCCCGCCGTCGCCTCCGCGTTGAAGACCAGGAAGACGCGCCCGCCACAGCGGAAGAACACGTGCCGCCCGTCCACCCGCGCGATCCGCTCCAGCCCCAGCACCCGCGTGTAGAAATTCTCCGTCGCGTCCAGGTCCCCGGCGTAGAGGCAGGTTTCGAGGATTTCGCGGGCGCGCATCGAAGTACGAAAGTACGGGGAGTACGAGAGTACGGAACTGCGCCTTCGGTAGATGAAAAGCCTCGGCCGCCAGCGAGGATGCGGCGGCCGAGGCTCGTTGGATCTACTGCTTGAAGATCTGGATCTGGATGGCGCCGCGGGCGTCGATGTGGCCGCGGTACATGCCGCTGGTGTTGAACGGCCACGTCCAGTTCCCCTGCCGGTCCATGGCGATGATCCCGCCGTCGCCGTTCTGGCGCACCAGCTGGCGCATGACCACGCTGTCGGCCGCCTGCGCCAGCGGCATGTGCCCGTACTCCACCAGCGCGCAGATCGACCGGGCCACGGTGTTGCGGATGAAGTACTCGCCGGTGCCGGTGGCCGAGACGGCGCACGAGCTGTTGCTGGCGTACGTCCCCGCGCCGATGATGGGTGCGTCGCCCACGCGGCCGTAGCGCTTCATCTGCGTTCCGCCGGTGGACGTCCCCGCGGCCAGGTTCCCCGCCTGGTCCAGCGCCACCGCGCCCACCGTGCCGAACTTCCGCTCGTCGGGCACCGAGTACGCGGGCTCCGGCGCCATCGCCCCGCGCCCGCTCGCTGCCCGCACGCTGTCGGCCGCGCGCTGGCGCTCCCACGACGCGCGGCGCGGGGCGGTGATGAAGTAGCTCTCGTCCTCCATCCGCACGTTCTGCTGGCGGCCGAACACCTCGGCGCCGTCGCCGATCATCATCACGTGCGGGCTCTTCTCCATCACCAGACGGGCCAGGGAGATGGGGTTGCGCACGTGGTGCACGCCCGCGACCGAGCCCGCCGCGAGCGTGGAGCCGTCCATGATGGCCGCGTCCATCTCGGGATGGCCCTCGGCGTTCAGCACCGCGCCCCTGCCGGCGTTGAAGAGCGAGTCGTCCTCCATCACGTTGATGGCCGCCTGCACCGCGTCCAGCGAGCGGCCGCCGCGCTGCAGCACCGCGTATCCGGCGCGGAGCGCGCGCTCCAGCCCCGCGCGGTAGGCCGCCTCGCGCTCGGGCGTCATCTGCTCGCGCGTGATGGTGCCCGCGCCGCCGTGGATCACCATCCCCCAGCGCGGCTCCTGCCCGTACGCCGCCGACCCGGCCGGGAGCGCTGCGGGCGTGGACGCCGGCGCCTGCGCGGAGGGCGCGCACGCGGCGAGAGCGGCCAGGGCGAGCGGAAGGGCGAGCCGAGGTATGTTCATCATGGGCATCTTGGGAGTGCGTCGCCGCGCAATTGCATCAGCCGCGCGGCAGGTTTTCGGGCGTGTGGGAGCGAGGGAGATAGGGCCGCAAACGGCGAGCCGCAAGGGAGGGGGCTCGTCATCGCCATGCCGCGGCGGGGCGTGGCTTCGCCGCCGGCCTGAATGGAAGTTCCGGGCGCAGCCGGTCACCGGCGACTGAAGTCGCAGCGTCGCAGCAACAACTACGGGAAGCCTCGCAAACTGCGCGAGGCTGTTCGGCTCGGCGACCAGTTCCGGCTCCAGAGGACGCCTCCCTTTCGTTCATCGTGGTCGCGCGTAGTGCGGTGTTCGACTCAGGAAAACGTCCCTTTTGCGCTTGCGCTAAACGACGCGCCGAGAAGTCCGCGAAGGCGCCGCGAAGGCGGACTGCGTGCCGTTGTAGCCGCGAGTTCACTCGCATTTTCGCGCCACACAACACCCCGCGGAGCTCCTCCGGGAGGGCTCGGCCACGGCTCGCTCCTGACGCTACTGCGCGGGCGCCAGCTTCAGCACGCGGCCGGCGGAGGTGGTGATGTACAGCTCGTGGCCGGCGTCCTGGCCGAAGGAGGTGATGCTGCCGACGTCGCCCACGTCCCACTCGCGGCGGTCCAGCACCTGCGCGCCGTCCCAGCGGAAGGAGCGGAGCCAGCCCTTGCAGTAGTCCGCGTAGAAGTAGTGCCCCTGCACGGCGGGGATGGCGCTGCCGCGGTAGACGAAGCCGCCGGTGATGGAGCATCCGTCGTCGTGGCTGTACTCCAGCACCGGCAGCGTCAGCCCCTGCTGCACGCACGACGACGCGTTGTAGCAGTGCATCGCCTCCATCAGGTTCCAGCCGAAGTTCAGCCCGCCCTGGTTGGCGCGGACCACGTCGACCTCTTCCCACTGGTTCTGCCCCACGTCGGCCACGTACAGCAGCCCGCTCGGCGCGTCGAAGGCGAAGCGCCACGGGTTGCGCACGCCGCTGATCCAGATCTCCCCCCGCTTCCCCGTCTGCCCGGCCAGCGGGTTGTCGGCGGGGATGGCGTACGGCTGCGCGCCGTCCACGTCCAGCCGCAGGATCTTGCCGAGCAGCGCGGCCAGGTTCTGCCCGTTCCCCTGCGGGTCGCCGCCGCTGCCGCCGTCGCCCATCCCCACGTACAGCTTGCCGTCGGGGCCGAACATCACCAGCCCGCCGTTGTGGTTGGCGAACGGCTGGGCAACGGTGAGAACGAGCTGCGCGCTCGCCGGGTCGGCGCGGTTCGCATCCGCGCTCACGTGGTAGCGGACGATGCGCGTGTCGCCGTCGCGGTCGGTGTAGTCGACGTAGAAGAAGCCGTTCCGGGCGTAGTTGGGATGGAACGCCACGGAGAGCAGACCGCGCTCGCCGCCGCTGGTGATCAGCGCGGAGACGTCCAGGAACGGCGTGGACACGAGCTGTCCGTTCTGGACGATGCGGATCTTCCCGGTCTGCTCGACGACGAAGAGGCGCGCGTCGCCCGGCGGCGAGGTGGCGTAGACCGGCGAGCTGAGCCCCGACGCCACCTCGGCCAGGCGGATGCCGTTGGCGGGGATGGGCGGCGGCTGCGTGTCCGACGGCCCGCCGCGTCCGCAGGCGGCGATCAGGAGCAGGGCGGCGATGCGTGCGCTCATGCGGGCTCCTCCAAGTCCTCGTCTTCCTCTCCGCCGTCGGGGACGAATCCCTCCAGCACGCCGCGGGCGTCGGCCTCGCGGTGCCAGGGAACCATCACCTTCACCCCGTACATCGAGTAGCCCTGGTACCCGGCGCCGAAGATTCCCACGTGCGCGCCGGTGACGCGCGCGGGGATCCCGGCTTCCTGCAGCGTGGCGGCCGCGAAGTCGGCCTCGAGCACGGCGCCGAACTCCGCCACCACCACCCAGGGCTCGGTGCGGTCTGTCATGCGGTCCTTTGTGACGCTGCTTCGTGGAGATCCGTTCCCCCGAATGGTAACCGCCGCCGCGGGAGAGGACAAAGGGTGCGGGGTAGCAGATCGGAACGGCGGGTTGCACGCGGAGAAGCGGAGCAGCGGAGAGAACTCCTCCGCTGCTCCGCTTCTCCGCATTGAAACCACGATCTTTCGCCTACGCCGGCGCCGCGACGGGCTCGGCGATCCCCACCGGCATCGCGACGGAAACGGGGCGGAGCGGGAGGAGGTGGGCGATGGAGTTGGCGTAGTATGCCAGCACCGCCAGCTCGGACGGGGCCGCGCAGAACAGCCCGTCTTCCTCGCGGACCAGGTGGCGCAGGGTAAGCATGCGCAGCCCCACCGTCACCGCGTAGTCCATGTCCTTCCGGGGGATGTAGACGCGCCCGCCGGCCGCCTCCAGCTCGTCGATCAGGTCGCCGACGCGTGCCTTCAGCTCCAGCTCGCTGAGCGGCCGGGCGGGGTCGCGCACGAACACCGTGGCCACGAGCGAGACGGGTACCACGGGAACGACGTCGCCCACCGCGCGCATCAGGTCGGCGCCCAGCGCCTCGACGGCGGCGTGGCGCTCGTCCTTCCCCATCGCACGGAAGTCGATGCCGTGCCCGGCGCAGTACGCGCGCATGGAGACGGGGGTGCCGAAGTTGGCGCAGGCGTAGCCGAAGCGGTGCCAGCGGCTGCGCGCCATCAGCATCACGTTGCGCCCGGCGAAGCGCAGCGCGTTGGCCGCCGCCGCCATCGGCCGCGGCTTCGCGCGCTCGGGCTGCAGATCGAGCAGGAGCGTCCGGTCTTCCAGCGTGCGGTCGTAGTTGATGCCGACGGGGATGAACACCAGGTCGCGCTCGCCCGCGGGGTCGAAGGCGCGGAGAATGTAGTCCAGCAGCCCCAGCTTCGGCCGGCGGAGGCGGCCGTCGCGCGTCAGGCCGCCCTCGGGGTACACGGCCTGGGTCACGCCGGCGGCGGTCGCCATTCCCACGTAGCGCTCCAGCACGCGGCGGTACAGCTCGTCGCCGCTGTTGCGGCGCACGAAGTAGGCGCCCATCGAGCGGATCAGCGCCTGCAGCGGCCAGACGCGCGCCC
Organism: Longimicrobium sp.; assembly: GCF_035474595.1. Classification (NCBI taxonomy): domain Bacteria; kingdom Pseudomonadati; phylum Gemmatimonadota; class Longimicrobiia; order Longimicrobiales; family Longimicrobiaceae; genus Longimicrobium; species Longimicrobium sp. The sequence continues at coordinate 30,195 of NZ_DATIND010000103.1, read as the reverse complement.
ACTCGCCCACCGCGTAGCTGAGCGCCGCGCGCTTGCTGGCCAGGTAGCCCACCAGCACGTAGTCCATGTTGCTGCGGTGGTTCATCACGAAGACGACCGTGCTCCCCTTCGCGATCCCGGCGAGCCCGGCTTCGTCGCTGTAGCCCAGGCGCACGCGGTACAGGAGCCGCGCGAACCGGCGCGCCGCCCAGTAGCCGATGCGGAAGTACAGGTACGCGTTGAAGGCGGGCACGATCTCGCGGGCGTAGCGCTCCACGCGCTCCATGGCCACCTCGCGCGGCATGCCGTGCTCGCGGGCGAACGCGTCGGCGGCCTGCACCACGCGCGGGTCGTACATCAGCCGGTCGATCAGCACCTGCCGGCGGGTGAGGTTGAACTGGGGGATCTCGATGGGGAGGCGGGTGTTGATCTCCTCGATCACGCGGTTCGTCCGCTGCCGCACGATCCAGCGCACGCTGGGCACCATCAGCCGGTCCAGCGCCGCCCACGCGGCCAGCAGGACGATGACGACGAAGAGCCACAGCGGCAGGGTGATCATAGGGGACAGGGGACAGGGGACAGGGGACAGGGGACAGGGGACAGGGGACAGGGGACAGGGGACAGGGGACAGGGGACAGGGGACAGGGGACAGGGGACAGGGGACAGGGGACGGCGGACCTTCGGCGCGGCTTCTCCCCCGGTGAGTACAGGATAGGCGGGGCGGCGGAGAGGTCCAAGACTGACGAAACGGATGCGGCGGCGCCCGGACTTCGGGAGCGCCGCCGCTGGTGTTCTTCGGCCGCATCCACAACGTCGAACTATCGACATCGGGCTGGACGCCATCGATCCCTCCCCCGCATCCATCTTCGCGAGATTCTTCCCCGCGCCCCCGCCTCGATCTTCCGTCCCTGTCCCCTGTCGCCTGTCCCCTACCGCGTCACCCGCGCGCTGCCCGAGAGCAGGTTCATCGGCCCGAAAGTGGGCTGGCCGAGGACGCCGGCGTCGACGCCCACGGTGCCGTTCAGCGCGTAGCGGATGGACTGGCCGGTGGCGGCGCGCAGGATCACGTCGGCCAGGCCGGGGATGTCGTTGAAGTTCACGGTGATGTCCAGCGGCACCATCACGTCGCCGTTGGCCTGCAGCGGAACGCCCAGCGGGAAGTCCACCTGCGCGGCGCTGCGCCCCTCCAGCTGCAGCCCGCCCGCCAGCCGCGCCAGCGTCAGCCCGATGGGGTTGGGGTTGCGCACCCGCGCGTACAGCCGCAGCGCCGCTCCGCCCTGCGGATGCCCGAAGCCGGGCCCCACCAGCCGCAGCTGCGGCTGCTGCGAGTTGTCCACACTGAACTGCGGCGCCTGGATCCCGAGCTGCGCCAGCGTGGCGCACCCGGACAGCAGCGGCAGCGCCAGCAGCAGGCTCGCGCGCCTCAGACTCTTCATCGCCATCGTCGGTCTCCCTCGTCCGGGTTCATCCGTCACTCCGCACCTTCGCACCGTCGCATATCTCGCACTCGCACCTTCGCACGCTTGCAGTCGCACTCTCCCACTCTCGCGCGTCTCGCCGGGTGCGCGTCCGACGCCTCGCGACGCCCTCACCCCGCGCCGGAGGGCGCGACCTCTCCCGTTCCGGGAGAGGGTGGCTGTCCAGCATCCGCGCGCTTCCGAACCTCACTCGCACGGACGCGGCGGCAAGCCTGGCCGGGCGGGCACGATGCCGAAGTTCGAGCGCCATCCTCGCCAAGCTACCTCTCCCGGTACGGGAGAGGTGGACGGCCTAACCTAAGCCGACCGGAGAGGGCGTGATGCCGCGGAGTCGCGCCGAAGCCAATCCCGCACTTCGGGTGGTGCCGTCCTCTCCGCCGGGGCACCCCCGCAACTCCATGCGCCGCATCCGCATCCGTGTTTCCATCCCCCTCTTGCCACAGCCGTGCCACGCCGCTCCCCATCGTCCCTCCACCCGCGTTTCCCCGGGCGATTCTCCCCCCAGACGCCCGCAAATCTCCCGCATGTGCGCGAGGCGTGCCGTGGAATGATTGGTGCATCCCGGCGTCGGCTCCCGTCCCCGCGCGGCTACACGCGCGCGCCGCGGCGGAGGACGGCCGGATGGAGTACGGAGACGGCAACACACCGCCTGCTGCACAAGGAGGAACCTGGTGGACACGCAACTGACCGGCATGGGAGGGACGCACGCGCCGGCGCTCCAGGAAGTGCTGGACGGGCTGAACGACCTGCTCCAGCTGGACCACGACGCCGTGGCCGCGTACGACGTGGCCATCGCCAAGCTCGAGGACCGCGACCACGCCGACCAGATCGCCGGCTTCCGCCGCGACCACGAGCGCCACATCCGCGAGCTGAACGAGGTGGTGGCGCGGTTGGGCGGCACGCCGGCCAACCACCCGCACGCCACCGGGCCCTTCAAGACCGCGCTGCAGAGCCTGGGCGGGCTGGCCGGCGACAAGGGGCTGCTGATGTCGTTCCGCACCAACGAGCTGCAGGTGCGCACCAAGTACGACGGCTACGCCAGCAAGGCCATGCTCTGGCCCCCCGACGTGAAGCGCGCCATCGACGGCGCCGCGCTGGACGAGGAGCGGCACTACGCGTGGGTGGCCGGGGTGCTGCAGCGCATGGGCGTGGGCGCCGGCGAGGTCGAGGACGTGCACGCCATGAATGCCGCCCGCGAGCGCGCCAACGTGCATGGCGGCGTGGTGGAGCATGCCAAGGACGCCGTCTCCGGCGCCGCCGCGGCGGTCGGCGGGGCGGTAAGCGGCGCCGCGTCGAGCGTGGCGGGCACGGTGGGCGGCGCGGCCTCGTCGGTGGGCGACACGGTGAGCGGCGCGGCGGGGAGCGTGGCCGACCGGGTGAGCGGGCTGGCCGGGTCGGTGCGCGACGGCGCCAGCCGGGGCGCGGACGCGGTGCGCAACCGCGTGGCCGGGCTGCTGGACACCGGGGAGGGGCCGCTGGCCGGCGCCCGCGGTTACGTGGACACGGCCCGCGGCGGCGTGCAGAGCGCGGCGGGGAGCTTCGAGGGACGGGTGCGCGAGAAGCCGCTCCAGACGCTGCTGCTGGCCGGCGTCGCGGGGTTCGTCATCGGCCGGCTGCTTCGCTAAGGAGAACCGCACATGGCTGACTACCGCAACGACGACGACCGGACGCTTCCGGGGGGTCCGGGAATGAACCGCGTTCCCGAGACCGATCCCGAGCACCTGATTCCCGAGCACACGCACGCCGCGCCGCTGGGCACCATCGGCGCGCAGGTCACGCCCGACGATCCGCACCAGGTGCGCGGCGAGATCGAGCGCACCCGCGAGCGGATGTCGCAGACCATCGACCAGATCGAGGGCGCGCTGCTCCGGAAGAAGGAAGAGATCAACGACAGGCTGGACTTCACCTCGCCCGTGCGCGAGCGCCCGTGGGCCTTCGCGGGCGGCGTGTTCGGCGCGGGGCTGGTGCTGGGTCTCCTCACCGGCGGCGGGAAGAATCGCGACGAGGACGAGGACCGCGAGCACGTGAAGATCCCCCGCGCGCTGCTGGAAGGAATTGGCCTTGAGCCCATCGCCACCGGCGCCGGGAACGGCCGCGGCGGCGGCTCACGCGAGTGGGAGGACCGGTCGCGCGAGCTGATGCAGGTGGTGGCGCGGCAGGAGGAGGAGATCCGCGACCTGCGCGCCGCCGTCTACGGCGAGGAGGTCTGGGACGTGGACGCGCTCGGCACGGAGGACCTGGACGCGCCCGAGTCCATCGGCGAGGTGGACCTGGACGCCGAATGGGACGAGGACTGGAACTTCAACGACGAGGGCGACGACTTCCAGGACTTCGAGGCGCTGGGGCTGGAGGAGGAGGGCGGCGGGATCAGCAAGCCCATCGCCGGCCTCATCGCCGCGGGGGTGGCGGGGATCGTGGGCGGGCTGGCGAAGAAGTACCTGGGCGGCAGCGGCGGCGACGAGGGGGACATGCGGGTGGAGGTGGACCTGGAGCCCCGCGGCGGCGCCAGCGTGGTGGACGACTACTCCGGGCACTACACCGCCAGCGGCGTGGTGGACTCGCAGGCGGCCATGCGGCGCGAGACGGCGCGGTCGCGGCCCCGCCCGGCTCCGGCCCCGCCCCGGTCGCAGGCGGAGCGCGAGCGCGAGCACCACTACCAGTACACCGGCCGCCCGCCCTCGTACGGCCGGCCGGTGGAGGTGGAGGTCGATCTCGAGGCGGCGCCCGAGCGCGGCTACAGCCGTCCCCGCCGCGGGCTGCACGCGCCGGAGATGAGCCCGCTGGCCGGCGCCGTGGCGGTGAGCGCGGCGGTGGCCATCAGCGGGCTGGTCGCGCGCATCCTGCACAACCGCGGCGAGCGGGAGCAGGAGATGGACGTGGAGGTGGAGCTGGAGGAGCGGCCGGCGTATCGCCCGTCCGCCCCGCCGCGCACGCAGCCGGCGATGGGGACGCAGCCGTCCGCCGGGCCGATGGAGGTGGAGGTCGAGCTGGAGTCGCGCGGGCAGGCCGCCGGCTACACCGAGGCCCCCGAGTATCCGCGCACCGCCCAGCCCCAGGGCGACGGCGACATCCAGGCGGAGGTGGACCTGGAGCCCCGCGCCGGGGAGCAGCGGCCCTTCCGCGGCGAGGAGCCGGGGACGGGGCAGGGCGGCCTTCCGTCGCAGCCCCCGCTGATGTGAGCGGACGGCGGTGACGGACGCGCGAGAGGGCGCCGGGGATTCGCTCCCCGGCGCCCTCTCGTCATCGCCCTCTCTCCGTCGTCCCGACTCCCGGCGAGGTGTCCGGCCACGGATCCGCGGCGCACGTGCGAGCCTCGCCCACAGATCCTCCGGCCTGCAACCGTTCGTGCGAAGGGGAACGACAGTGTGGCCGGCCTGAATAGAAAGTTCGCGGCCTGGCCCCCCACCGGCGACTGAAGTCGCAGCAACAACTACGGGAAGCCTCGCAGACTGCGCGAGGCTGATCCGCTCATTCTGTGGCATCAGCGCTCACGACCACTGTCCTTTCATCCTCCGTGGTCGCGCGCAGCGCGGTGTTCGACTCAGGATGACGTCTCTCTCCGTGCGTCGGGAACGCACGGGTGATCGGCCGGTCCGGCGTCAGTTGTCGTTGCCGCCGAAGGGCGAGAGGGTGACGCCGGCGGGCGGGCCCTGGTTCACCGCCACCGAGGTGACGATCTCGTCCAGGATCATCTCGTCGCGCTTCACCAGCCCCTCCATCACCTCCAGCATCTGCCGCATGCTCTCGCGCTCCTCGCCGGAAAGGCCGGCCAGCACGGCGCGGCCCTGCGCGATCGTCTGCGTGGCCGTGGCGCTGTCCGGCCCCAGCACCTCGGCGCGGATCCCGCGGATCTCCAGGTGGCGGCGATACGGCAGCTGCATCCCCTTCACCGGGCGCCAGTCGCCGAACTGCATCACCATGCTGCCGGGGGCGCCGCCGGAAACCGTCTCGATCTCCAGGCGCCGCGTCAGCAGGGTGGTGGTGTCGAAGTGCAGGCTCAACCGCCGCGGCACCATCCTGCCCGCGTCCGGCGCGTCCTCGGGGGCAAAGCTCATCGTCACCACGTGCGACGGCGCGCCCGAGGTTCCCGACACGCCGTCGTAGGTGAGCGTGCCCATCGACTCGGGCATCTCTTCCTCGCCCTCGGGAAGCGTCTCCATCATGAGCAGCAGCTCGTCGGCCCATCCGGTCATCTCCGCCGCGGAGCTGCCCATCTGGCCCACGCCGCCGGACTGCGCGCGGAAGGCGCCCGACTCGTCGCGCGAGACGTAGCTCACCACGCTCTGCCCCATCGTCTTCAGGGTCAACGTGTAATTCTGCACCCCCGCGGAGCGCGCCTTCGCGCGGGCCGACACGGCGTGCAGGATCTGCAGGGGCGTGCGCGCCTGCGCCGCGGCGGGCGCGGCGATGGCGAGCGCGGCGGCGACGGCGAGGCTGGTGCGAAGGCGGATCATGGTGGGTGGCTCTCTTTCTTTCCGGACTGCGGAATCGCCGGGCGGGAATGCCGCGCGAGGGAATTCGGACGCGCGAAAGCTAACTCCGCTTCGCGTCTCCATGAAGATGGACTGCTACAGGCGGGTGTCGCAGATCCGGGGAAGTATTGACCTAACCTATTGTGTTGATTAGATTTGGTGCGTTGCGCGGGATCCTTCCCGCGACGTGTGCCCGGACCTCTTCAGGATAGCCGGGCGCACCTCCGACAAAGGCAAACCCGCCGAAAGGCGGGGACGCAAAGTTCCGAGGCTAAAGACGGGCATTCCGCCCGTCCACGCCGGTCGAGCCGCCGAAGAGGTGATCCATGACGATCTCCGCCCCCCGTGGGAGCGGACGCGTTCTCGCGTTCGCGCTTCCCCTCGCCACCGCCGTTCTCGCGCTCCCGCACCCCGCGCGCGCCGCCACCGTGCCCGCGGGTGGCGAGGCGACGTACGCCGCGCCCGGCTTCGACCGCCCGTTCTACGTGGGCGCCTACCTGGGCGAGTCCGCCACGCGGACCGGCCGCGTGGAGCAGGGGATCGACGCCTTCGGGCGCCTGACCGGCAAGCGCCCGGCCTTCGTGAAGCTCTTCCAGACGCTGGACGGCGACTACTCGCGCGGCGGGTGGGCGGGGCAGCTGGTGCGCCAGGTCTCCGGCGCGGGCTCCACGCCCTACCTGGCGCTGGACCTGAAGTGGAGCGGCGCCCCCGGCCGGGGGATCCTGGCCGCGATCGCCGCCGGCCGCGCGGACCGCCAGATCGCCGCGATGGCGCGCGGGCTGGCCGGCGCGGGGACGGTGCTGATCGAGCCGGGGTGGGAGATGAACGGGCGCTGGAGCTACGCCTGGCAGCCCGCCGCCAACGGCGACGCCGCCGCGCCGGCCGCGTACCGCGCCGCCTTCCGCCGCATCGTGGAGATCTTCCGCCGGCAGGGCGCGCGCAACGTGAAGTGGGTGTTCGCGCCGAACGTGGGGAACCCGCTGACCAACGCGGCCACGGGGCCGGGGCACTGGAACTGGTACGGCAACTACTATCCCGGGAACGACGTGGTCGACTACCTGGGGCCGCACGGGTACAACGGGCCCAGCGTGTGGGGCGGCGCGTGGCAGGGCTTCGACCAGGTGTTCGACGACGCCGACGCCGACAACATGCTGGGCGACCTGGAGCGCCGCTTTCCGGGCAAGCCCATCATCATCGGCGAGTTCGCCACGCAGGAGGCACGCGGGTACGACAAGGGGCGGTGGATCGAGCAGGCGTTCCAGGCCATGCGCCGCCACCACAGCGTGATCGGCGCCATCTGGTTCAACACCCGCAAGGAGGCGGACTGGCGCATCGAGAGCAGCGCCAATTCCGTGCAGGCCTTCCGCGCCGTGATGGGCGACCGCAACGTGCGCACCTCGTTCGCGGGGTGATGCGGTCTCCCGGAACGACTGGGATGGTGAGAGCGGCGGCCCTCGCGGGGCCCTCACCCGAAAAATGGAGAAGGGGCGAGACAAAACAGCCGTCTCGCCCCTTCTCCATTTTTCGACCTCTCCCAAAACAACCTGGGAGAGGTAAACAGAAAGACGTCATCCCTGAGGCCGGCCACACCGTCGTTCCGCCGGCGCGACTGGTTGCAGGCCGAAGGATCCATAGGCGAGGTCGCACGTGCGCCGCGGGATCGCACTTTCGATCGCGCCGGGGGGGATGGATCTCAGCGCGTGCGGATCGCGGAGAGGAGCTCGTCCATGGCGATGGAGCAGCCGCGCGCCTCGGCACCGCGCGCGCGGCCCAGGACGCGGAAGCCGGCGTGGGTGGTGAAGCCCAGGTCCGCGGTCTGGATCGCCATCACCGAGTTGAGGTTTGCCAGGTCCCAGTGGCGCAGCACGCCGACCTCGCCGTGCGGGAGCGGGCGCAGCGTCTCGGGGTCGGCCGCCTGCGTGCGCACCCACGACGGGCCGACGTGCAGGCGCCCGGACGGCGCGAGGGCGCTTCCCGCGGCGCCGTCGTAGAACTGCGAGCTCATCTCAGTCATCCCGTACTCGTTCACGCACCACGCGGGGGCGATGCCGAGCCGGTCCTCGATCGCGGCGTACAGCTCCTCGCGGGTGACCTCGCGCGAGCGGCCCTTGAAGCCGCCGGTGTCCATAACCCGCGAGCCTTCGGGGAGATGGAACTGATCGCCGGCGGCCGCGAGCGCGTCGAGCCAGTGCACGAACGCGAACGCCGTCCCGGGGATGCAGACGGGTGCGCCGTCGGCCTCGGCGGCGCGGAGGGCGTCGCGCAGGCGGTCGCCCGCGATGCCGCCGTCGGGGGTGACGAACCCATCGCTCCCCGGCGCCGCGAAATCGCGCATCACCTCGCCGATCATGTGCGAGAGCGACGAATCCGGCAGATCGGCGGGGGAGGGGACGAGCGAGAGGATGCGCGGACGCGCGCCGTCGGGCAGCAGGTGCGCGGAGAAGCCCGCCCGCAGGGCCGCGTCGTACAGGGCGAGATCGGGGACGATGTGCGTGCCGCGGCGCTCGCTTCCCTGCGTGGTGCCGCTGGTGCGGAAGGTCGCCGCGGCGGAGGACGGGTCGCCGCAGACGAGCGCGGTCGCCTTGAACGCGTCGGTGGGGACGGCGGGGACCTCGGCCCAGCCGCGCACCGTCTCGGGCGTGGCGCCGCGGCGGTCGCAGAAGGCGCGGTACGGGGCGTTGCACGCGTACTGGTGCGCGAACACGCCGAGGGCGAGCGCGTCGAACTCCGCCTCGTCCAGCGGCGCGTGCGCGCCCCGGGCGATAACGGACAGCAGGCGCTGCTTCAGCTCGCTCGCGTCGGTGGTGGCCAAGTCGATCTCCGTGCGGACAGGCCTCGTACCAGATCTGAAATCAGCTGTGCATAACAGACGCATGGAGATGACGTCATCCTGAGGCCGGCCACACCGTCCTTGCCTCTGCAAGAGCGATTGCAGGCCGAAGGATCGCGCGAGGTCGCACGTGCGCTTCCGGACTGCACGATCGATCCTCCAAGCCGGTATCCGTGCCTCACTTCCCGCTGACGTGCGAGGCCGGCTATGGATCGATCCTTCGGCCTGCAAGTCTCAGCGCGAACGTGAGTTGCGGTGTGGTCGGCCTCAGGATGACGTCATCAAGGGGAGGGCGGCGTGGTGTGATCCTCTCCTCCTTCCCGCCCTCGCCATCTTCCGACCGCCCTACCAGCCCTCGCGCTGGCGGAGGCTGGTGATGTGGGCCACGTGGTGGCGGCCGTGCCAGGCGTACAGGCCGAGCGCGTTCTCGATCGTCACGTCGCCCCACTCGGGGTGGCGGAAGGTGCGCTTCCACTGCGTCTCGTCCAGCCCGCGGAGGACGGCGATCCAGCGCTGGTGCAGCGTCTCCAGCAGCGTCAGCGAAACGTCGGCGGGGAGCTCGGCGTCCGGCAGCCTGGCCCACTCGGCTTCCTCGTACGTCTTGATGGCGGGCGAATCTTCCGTCAGCGCCAGCTTCATCCGGACGTACGCGTTCATGTGGCTGTCGGGGACGTGGTGCACCACCTGCCGCACCGTCCACCCGCCGTCGCGGTAGGGCGTGTCGAGCTGCGCCTCGCCCAGCCCCTGGACGGCGGCGCGGAGGCGCGCGGGCGCGTCGGCCACCTGCGCGACCCACTCGTCGCGCTGCTGGCGGGTGATGGAATCCATCAGCTCGTACCGGCCGACCGGAAAGCGCAGGTCGTCGTTCATCGCATCCGCTCCGTCGTCGCGTGTGGGTGGCATCCAGCCGCGCGACAAACGTACGCGGCGCCCCGGCGCGGCGCGAGACGACAGATCTCCATCTTCCGGGGCATCACAGATCGGGGGAGAAGACGAGCCTTCCGTCTTCTCCCCCGATCTTTCGTCATCTCCCCAACCCGATGGGAGACGCGGCCTACCGCGTGTAGCTGGCCAGGAGCACGCCCAGGTTCTGCTGGATGCCGCGCGCGCCCGAGGTGTTGCGGCCGTTGTAGAGCATCGAGAACACCACCCGCTCGCCGCCCGCCGTCTTCACGTACCCCGAGAGCGAGCGCACGCCGCGGATGTAGCCCGTCTTGGCGTGCAGGTTCCCGGCGGCCGGCGTGCCCACGAACAGGCGGTTCAGCGTGCCGTCCGGCTGGCCGGCCACGGGGAGCGACTCGTGGAACAGCTTCGACCACCGCTGCTGGTCGGCCCAGTTCAGCGCGCTGACCAGGGCGTAGGCGCTCGTCCGGTTGTCGGCCGAGAGCCCCGAGCCGTCGGCCTGGAAGAGCTGCCCGAAGGGAATGCCCGCGTGCTGGTGGTAGAAGTTGGCCGACGCCGGGCCGCCCTTGGCGTAGCTCCCCTCGCCGGTGGACTTCGCGACCGCCGCCTTCCAGAAGTGCTCGGCGAAGAAGTTGTCGGAGTGGCGGTTGGCCTGGGGGATCATCTCGCCCAGGGTGATGGAGTAGTGGCGGTGCACCAGCCTGGCGCTCTCGGGCGTCTTCCCCAGCCGCACGGGGCCGGACACGGTGACGCCCGCCTCCTGCAGCGCCTGCCGGAGCGCCGCCGGGGCCAGCAGCGCCGGCTCGTTGGCGCCCACGCCGTAGCGGTTGCCGCGCCCGCCCGCCGCGCCGCGCACGATGATGGTGTCGTTGTCGGGCTTGCGCGCCGCCATGGCCCGCCCGCCGCGGCTGGTCCACACCACCGGGATCTCGGTGAGCTGCGGCGTGGTGCGGATGGCGCCGCCCTCGATCTGCACCCACAGCATGTTGCGGCTGAAGGGAAGGCCGCTCACCGTGGGCGCGTACTGCGCGGCGCCGTTGCCGGTGTCGTTGGGCCAGCTGGGCCCGTGGTGCTTCCCGTCGTCGATGGTCGCGTCGCCCACGATGGAGCCGTCGATGCGGGTGATCCCCTTCGCCTTCAGCGCCTGCGCCATGATCCGCGGCGTCTTCATCACGTCGCGGTCGTACTCCGGGTAGCCGAACGCCGGGTCGCCCGAGCCGCGCAGCACCACGTCGCCCTTCAGCACCCCGCCCTCCACCGGGCCGGTGACCAGCACGTCGGTGGGAAAGCGGTGGCCGGGGCCCAGCATGGTGAGCGCCCAGATGGTGCTGTACACCTTGTTGTTCGACGCGGGGATGCGCACCTGGTCGGCGTTGATGGCGAACAGCGTCTGCTGCCGGTCGATGGAGTACGCCATGAGGCTCCACCCCTCGCCGTTGCCCACGATGGCCTGCGCCTGCGCCTGCAGCGGCCCGTCGGCGGCGGTCGACGCGGCCGCGGGGATGGTGCGGATCCCCCCCGGCGCGGGCGCCTCGGCGGCCACGGCCTCGGCGGCGCGCATGCGGGCGGCGTCGGAGATGGCGGTGGCGCGGGTGCCGTAGACGGCCATCCCGCCCCCCGCCGCGGCGAGGACGAGCGCGGAAGCCGCCAGGGTGGTACTGCTGAACTTCATGGGTACGTCTCCAGTTCGGTTCGGGTGCGCGGGCGCGTCAGGCCACGGCCGGGCGCGGAGTGCCGTCGGCCGCCGCGGCCGGTGCGGGCGCGGGTGCCGCCACCGCGGGGGGCGGCGCCGGCGCGGCCACGAGCGTGGCGTCCGAAACGGTGTCGGCCACGGGCCGCGACGCGGCGCCGGCCTCGGCGATCTCCTCCAGGATCATCTGCTGCAGGCGGAACGACGAGCGGGTGTTCTCCTCCACGTCGATCAGCAGCTCGAACAGCCCGGCCGCGGCGAAGAGGACCACGGTGATGACGATCGCTCCCACCAGCAGCGCGGTGTTCTGCGAGGCGCTGGCGCGGCTGTCGCCCAGCCCGGAGAAGAAGACCAGCCCGCCGATCAGCAGCACGATGATGCCCAGGAAGCGCATCACCCCCAGCAGCATCCGGAAGCTGCCGTAGCGCTGCTCCACCCCGGCCAGGCGCCGCGGCGCGCGCCGCTCCTTGAGCAGCGCGTGGCAGTTGGGGCACCGCTCCACGGTGGGGTCCTCGACCGTGGTGCCGCAGTGGGTGCACTGTACGGGAGTGCTGAACAGATGAAGGGACATCGCAGGGCCGCCGGGTTCGCGTTCGCGTCAGGGTGCAGGTACCCATTCCGGGAGCAACGCCCGTGCCACGGAAATCGTTTCCGGCTGAGGGGTTACACGCGCATGCAGAGGGTGTGTCGAGGACGGATTTCGCGGGCGAAAACTGCTTCTCCCACGGGACTCAGTTGGCTTGGCGACACCGGCGCTTCGAAGCCCCCGGTGATGCGTTCGGGCTACCTCTCCCGGTACGGGAGAGGTGGACGGCCTCGGCCGGCCGGAGAGGGCGCGGTGCCTCGGATTCGAGCCGACCGCCGCCCTCACTCCTCCCAGTCGCACCAGCGGACGAGCGAGCGCAGCGGCGGGCGCCCGTCGTGATGCCACCAGGGCGGCGGCCACGCCATCTTCCCGAGCGGCGCGATCCGGCTCGCCCCCAGCCGCCCGAGCGCGGCGGCGAGATCCCCCGCCTCCTCGGCTGACGCGGCGACGCCGACGGTTTGCAGCACCTCCGCGTAGGCGGCTACGAGCGGGGGGATCTCCTCCAGCGCGGCGACGGGCTTCACGCGGACGACGCGGTTCAGGCACGAGGCCTCGAACGCCGGCTCGGGATCGTAGACCACCGTCCACGCCGTCCCCTCGGCCGACGCGTGGAGATCGAGGCCGGCCGCGAACTCGGCGTGGCCGCGGAGCTGGCGGATGGCCGATGCCTCGCTGGGCGACAGGGTGCCGCGCGGCAGGTCGCGCTCGACGGATTCCATCTCCCGCGCCAGCATCGCCGCCCAAGCCCGCGGGCTCACATCTCCCCCTTCTTCCGCGTAGAAGACGTGCGGAGAGACGCATCCCTGCTGGTCGAACGTCGATGCGTCCAGCGCCGCCGCGCGCGCCACGTCCCCCGCGTGCTCCGCCGTGAGCCGGCCCCGGGCGACGATGCCGAAGGAGAGCCTGGGACCGTACGCCAGGAACCGCGCCTCGGCCGGCGCTTTCGCGCGGATGGCCGTCACCGCGTCGCGGCCGCCGTAGACGATCACCGCGTCGGCGTGCTCCAGCGCGGCGCGCTCCAGCTCCTCGTCGCCGCCGTGCCAGTAGGTGACGGCGATGCAGGCGCCCAGCTCCGCGTCCTCCTCCGCGACGGCGCGGGCGAAGAGGGCGGGGAGAAGGGGCTCGCCGACGGCCGTCTTCCCCAGCGTGGCCGCCTTCACCAGCAGCGAGCGGACGATGGAGGTGACCGCCACGCCCGGCACGTTGCCGCTGAAGACGTGGGCGGCCAGGCGCGGCCCCATCGCCATCCGCCTGCCGTGGCCGCGCGGCGCCGGGCGGAAGCCGTCCAGCACGCGCGGATCGCCCAGCTCGGAGCGCAGCAGCTCGCGGAGCGGGGCCGCGCGCCAGTCCGCCGCCATCCGGTCCAGCACCCGGCCCACCATCGCGGGCGAGTAGTGGGTGATGGCCGGGAGCGCGCCCTCCGCCGTCCGCCGCAGCTCGTCCGCGGGGTCCAGCAGCCGCGCGGCCACCCGGTCGATCACGGCGACGATCTCCGCCACCGGCCGCCCGGCCAGCGCCCGCTCGCGCGCCTCGCCCAGCGCGCGCACCTGCTGGCGCAGCAGCGCGGGCGTAAGCCGCGGCACGCGGATCTCGAATGCGCCCTTCCCCCGCCCGTACGACCAGGTGGTCGTGGGGACGTGCGGGAGGCCGGGGAGGTGGAAGGCGTCGATGACCACGGTGCGAGAGTGCGAGAGTGCGAAAGTGCGAAAGTGCGCCCGAAGATACCATCCACCGCGGGCGGACGCAGGACGGCGCCGGGGCGAGACATCTACCCGGCGCCGTCATCGTCCCGATCCGTCAGTGACCGTCAGCGGCGCCGGCGGCGGGACTTGTTCACGGCGGCGGGGGTCGGACGCACGTCCGCGGGCTGCGCGCCCCGGTGCCGCTCCACGCGCTGGGCGGCGAGGTAGGCCACCGTGTCCCACGCGTTGTGGATGCCGATGAACAGCAGGAGAAGCGTCACTCCGCCCACGATGAACAGCGCGTCGCCGATGTCGCGCTCCAGCAGCGCCGCGCAGGCGATGGCGCCGCCGTACGCGACGAGCGGGAGGACTACGTGCCAGATCCAGTCCTCCAGCACCGGCCGGTACGCCGCTTGGCGCCGCGCGCGGAGCAGGGTGATGGCGGCGTACACGAAGCCGCCGCCCCCGGCCAGCAGCAGCGTGGTGCGCAGCGGGCCCAGCGACCGCCACGGCGCGGCGATCAGCGCGGAGAAGAGGAGCGCGGCCGCGAAGTGCACCACGGTGGGCGTGCCGAAGGCGGTGATCGAGTCGGAGGTGACGTTGGGCCCGTCCTCCGCCGTCCGCGGATTGCCGTCGCTGATCAGCGTCACCACCACGAACTGCAGCCCGGTCAGCGCCGAGGCCGCCGCGCCCGTGATCACGTAGAAGCTCTCCCAAGGCACCAGCGCTTCGCCCACGGTGCTCTCCAGCATCGCCCCCTCCCCGGACGGAGTCCCTTCGTCCCGCATCCCCGCCGCACAAACTACATCCCCGCGCAAGAAAGCAGAATGCGCCGGGAGGAGCATCTCCCCCGGCGCAGGCTTGCTTTCTCGGAAGGCGAATGAATTCGCGGCAACAACAGCACAAAGTCCGCCTTCGCGGGCGCCTTCGCGGACTCGCGCGGCACCCTCGTGGCGCACTCCAGTGAAGTGCACAGAGACGTCATCCTGAGGCCGGCCACACCGTCGTTGCGTCCACACGAATGACGGCAGGCCGAAGGATCTATAACCAGTCGCCGCACGTGCGCTGCGGGATCGCGCCGATCTGCGCAGCCCGGCATCAGCGCGAAAGGCGAACGGACGTGCGGCCGCGGCTATGGATCCTTCGGTCGCGTTCGCGTTCAGCGTGGCCGCAGGTTGCGGTGCGACGCTCCCTCAGGATGACGTCCTGTGCGGGGTTCCGCCGATCGTTGCGTGACTCAGCACTCAGCACTCAGCACTTGGCTCCTCGCTTCTACAGAAAATCCCAGAAGCTCGGGTTCGCCTCGATGATCAGCTCCCAGTGGCCGCCGCTGCTCAGGCCGCGGGCGACATCCACGCGCAGGATGTCGTAGAAGATGCCGACGCCGGCGCCCGCGCTGAAGATGGGCCGGTCCAGCGGCTGCGCGCCCCACGCGGTGAGCGCGGCGCCGCCCGGTCCCCCGGCGTCCGCCCAGCCGGCGGCGCCCAGCAGCCGCCCGCGGATCCACGGCGACCACAGGTCTGCGGCGGCGGTGATGCGCAGCGTGGCGAAGCGGTCGCCGCCGTACGCGCGGAAGGCGTAGCCGGGCACCGTCCCCCGCCCGCCGATCAGGTACAGCGCCTGCCGCGGCAGCGTCCCCGCGGCGGCGCCGGCGCTCAGCTCCACGTCCAGCCGCGCGGAGTTCGGGCTCCATCGCCGCGTGACGCCGAGATCGATGCGGGGGCGCACGAAGTCGAATCCCCCGCCGCTGGCCAGGTGCCCGCCGTCCGCGCCCAGCGTCATCGTCCACCCCAGCGCCTTGCCCGAAGGCGACGCGTGCGTCACCGCCACGGCGCCACCGTACATCATCCCCTCGTCGATCGGGAAGACGGGGCGGAAGTCGCCGCCCGCGCTGACGGAGGTCTCCAGCCGCGCGCTGCGCTGGTCCTCCACCCGCCCGGTGAACGTCCCCGTCCACCCGGCCAGGACCCGCCGCTGCAGCTGGAGGCTTCCGCCGCTGGCGTAGAACAGGTCCGAGTAGTCGCGCCCGGCCAGCGCCGACGACAGCGTGTTCATCGCCCCGCTGATCACCGGGCCGACGCCCACGTCGCGCGGCTGGTTCAGGAACGCCGAGCCGCCCAGGCGGAATCGCGGCTTCGTCAGCGTCGCGTCGGCGCGGGCGAGCGGGTGCATGGGCCCGAACGCCCAGCCGCCGTACAGCTCCGTGGCCACCTGCTCGCGCGGGGCGGAGCGCACGCCGAAGCCCACGGCCAGCCCCTCCGCGCGGTTGTAGCGCGCGACGGTGGACGCCGCGGGGATGTCGAAGCGCGTCGTGGGCAGCCCGCTCAGCGCGTGCTCGCGGATGAGCTCGGCGGCCTCGCGGCGCACCTCGCCCAGCTCGCGCTCGGGGCCGATCCCCTGCTCGTGCATCTCCGCGTCGATCGGCTTCTCGAAGGCGAAGCTGCGCGCCTGCGACGGGGCCACGGAGACCACGCGCGGGCCGCCGAAGCGCCAGTCCGGCAGGTTCTGGTTGAAGCGGTAGCCGGTCACCGTCATGGTCCCGCGGATCACCCCGCCCGCGGGAAAGCCCAGCTCCGGCAGCTGCCGCCGGATCTCCACCTGCTGCCGGTTGGGAAGCCAGAAGCGCCCCTTCCACAGCCCGTTTTCCAGGGAGATGTTGATGTAGTCCAGCTCCCGGTCCACGTAGCTGCTGCGGGTGAAGGTGAACTCCATCCGCACGATGTCGCCGCCGCGCTGGTCCACGTACACGGCGCCCACCAGCGCGTGCTGCGACGAGTCCTTGGGCCGCACGTCCACGCGGTAGACGCGCACCGGGTCGCCCGAGCCGGGAACGCGGATGGAGAGCGAGTCCGACAGGCGGTAGTCGTAGAAGCGCTCGGCGCCGGGCGCGGCGGGGTGCAGCACGTCGCTCACCTCGTCGCCGTCGCCGATGCGGATGCGGTCGCCGAAGTTGTCCTGCACCACGGCCAGGTGGTCCAGGTGGTAGTGGATGTTGGTGGGCAGCGACTTGCGGTCGCGCAGGCCCACGATGATCTGCTTCGTCTGGTTGGGCGCCTTCCAGAACACCTGCAGCGCCACCTGGTCGGTCTTCACCAGCGTGCGCTCGTCGATGTCGCGCCGGTCCAGGTAGAAGTAGATGTAGCCGCGCGCGTCGGCCTGGTAGTCCACCATCCCCGTGTCGCTGAGCGACTGCGTGCGGCGGGTCTGCGCGCGCCCCACCAGCTCCAGCGCGCGCGCGGTGTTCCACGCGCCGCTCCCCGGCTGCGGCGGCGCCACGGCGGCCGTGTCCTGCGCGGGCAGCGGCCGTGCGGCGAAGGCCGCCAGCGCGGCGGCCGCGAATGCGAATCGTGCTCTCATGAAGGGCAAGATATCGGCTCCCATCCCCGGAACGGAACCGGGTCCGCGGCGTGCCCGGACCCGGTTGGTGCTCTGCTGGCCGTCGATCTGCCGCGCGGCGCGGCTAGTGCCGGTGCCAGAACCCGTCGCCGCCGCGCGTCCAGCTGAAGTTGTACCCCCGTGCCTGCTGGGCGCTCCCTCCCCTGGGCATCTCGAAGGCGCTGGCCACCACGGCGCGGAGCCCCGCGCCCTCGGCCCGCCCGCGGTAGGTCTGGAACACCTCGGCGGCCTCGCGCGCCAGCGGCACCGTGTCGTCCACGCTGAGCTCGGTCGCGTAGCGCACCATCAGCGCGCTCGTCCCGCGGCTGTCGCGGGTGGGCCCGGACGCGAGCACCACCACGCGCCGCCCGGAAGGAAGCGCGAGCGCCTCGCCCTCCACCGCGGGGGCGGCGGGCGCCGCGGGCTTCGCGGCCTCGACGGGCGCCTCGGGCCTGGGAGAGCCGCACGCCGCCAGGGCCAGCGCCGCGGCGGCGATCCGTCCGGTGCGGGCCCTCGCGCGCGGGCTCACGGGCAGGCGCCCGCGGCGAAGGTGCCGCTGATCGACCCGCTGATCCGGTCCTGCAGCCCCTCCTCGCTGATCCCCGCGGCGTGCGCGTAGTCCGAGCGGCGCACGCTGTACGCCACGCCGCCCGTGGTCGACAGCCGGCGCGGGGCCTCGGTGAAGCTCAGCTGGAGCTGGCCGGGAAGAAGGAGCTCGCGGCGCACCTCGCTGGTCCCCTCGTCCGGCAGGTTGGCGAACACCGCGCTCCCGCCGAAGCTCACGCCGCCGCGCAGGTCCTGCGTGAAGCTGTCGCTGCGGCGCGTGTACAGCAGCTGGTAGGTGGCGTCCTGCCCGCTCAGCGTGAGCGAGGGCGCGGACTTGGGCGCGGGCGGCGCGGGGTTGATGACGGTGGCCAGCAGGTCCGCCACGGGAAGCGCGCCGTTGCTGGGCTGGAAACGCAGCGAGCAGACGTTGTAGACGCCCTGCACCTCCTGCGGCGTCAGGCGCGACGGATTCGTGCCGCCGTCGCCGCTGCACGCCGCGGCAATGGCGGCGGCCAGGAGCGGAACCGCGCGGACGAGCACGGACTGCGAACGCATGGACGGGTTTCCTCGGTCAGGTGGGTTTCCGCGGGGGCGAGTGGAGCAATCTACCCGCCCCGGCACGGATCGTTTCACACGCTAGATGCGGCGGATCGCATCCGCAAGCCGGACAAGCGCTTGGTTGCCGTTCCCCTCCTCCTCACCGCTGCAGCAGCATCACGTAGATGTCGTACAGCGCGTGCGTCCACACGGCGATGCCGAAGCCGCGGGTAATGAACAGCGCGTTCAGCGCCAGCCCGCTCAGGAAGCGGAAGGTGAACGAGCCCAGCTCCAGCGGGTACGCGTACGGGCCGATGTAGTGGAAGGCGGAGAAGAGCAGCGCCGCCAGGATGGCCGCGTAGATCTTCCGCGACGTGTTCCCCAGGCCCGACTGCTTGAAGACCGCGAGAAGTCCGCCCACCAGGATCACCCGGAAGAGCAGCTCCTCGTAGAACCCCGCGCCCAGGGACAGCACCACCCCCTCGCCGAAGGGGACGCGGGCGAGCGGCCCGCCCGCCGGGTCCGCGGCCAGGCGCCATCCCCCCAGCACCCACGCGGTCAGCGTGCCGACCACGGTGCCGAAGACGAGGGCGTACAGCACGCTCTCCATCGCCATCCCCGCGAACACGGCGCCGCGGATGGGCACGGCTTCCTTCCGCCGCTCCTTCACGATCAGCACGACCGCGCCGAGCGCCAGGATGGCGGTGAACGCCACTGTGCTGTGGATGCCGCCCGCCGCCAGCACGGTGCGCAGCAGCACGTCGGCGCCGTTGCGCAGGCCGCTGGTGCCGTGGTTGATCATCGCCGCGCCGGCCTCGTACGCCACCAGCACGGGAATGGCGAAGAGCAGCGAGTACGTGTGCTTGCGGGTCAGCTCGAAATAGCGCGGCATGGCTCCAAACTACGCGCGGCGAAGAGGTTCGGCAGCCGCGCGGGAGGGGACGTGGCCTGACGATTGCGAATTCCGGGCGTGCCGGACACGCTTCCGGATCAATGAAACGCCGAAGGGTGGCGGAAAGTTTCGCAACTGGATGGGGATGACGGTTCGGAGATCGCGTGGTTCTCGCGTGCGGAGATCGGGAGCGCGCGCCGTTGCCGCAGTGGCGATGGCGGGCGCGGCCGCGTCGTGCAGCTTCTTCGCCAGGAAGCCGGTGGACACGCCGGCGCAGATCGCCGCGCGCGCCACCGAGGACGCGCGCATCCTGCGCGAGGTGGAGTCGCGCCTCTCGGCCGAGCCGTCCATCGGCGCCGGCCGCGTGCGCGTGTCCGTGCAGAGCGGCGAGGTCACGCTCTTCGGCGGCGTGGCCGGCTTCGGCGCGCTGCAGTGCGCCGAGCGCAACGCCGGCCTCGTCCGCGGCGTCCGGCTCGTCATCGACCAGCTGGTGCTGGAGCCCGGCCCTCGCGACGTGCGCTGCCTGGCCCCGCGCGCCGCCCCGGCCATCGCCGGAACCACCGCGGAGTGACGTCCATGACGACGAAGCTGGAAGGCGAGCTGAAGCGCGAGCTGGAGGTGGAGGGCGCCGTCTACACCCTCACCATCACCCCCGACGGCCTGCGCCTCGTCCCCAAGGGCAAGCGCAAGGGCATCGAGCTCGCCTGGACCTCGCTCATCAGCGGCGACGCCGCCCTCGCCACCGCCCTCCAGGCCTCCCTCGAACGTCTGGGCTGAGCAGGATAGCACCGCTGTTCGTTCTTCTCAATTGTGCGGCCGGAAAGAACGGCTATCTTGCGAAGAGGTATCCGTAGCTCCCCCACCCCTAGACCAGGAGACGGAACATGGCAAGGAAGCTCACGCTGAAAATCGAAGCTCTACGCATCGAGCAGTTCGAGGTCCAGCCGTCCGTCGATGCGGCCCGGGGAACGGTGCGTGGCTATGACACGTACATCTGCGGTCCAGTCAGTTACTCCGAACCGTTCAGGTTCTGCTACCCTGCACCGATTTCCGAGCCGCCCGGTTCCTGCTGAATGGACAGGGGGTTCGGGGCGTCGGAAGCAGTTCTAACAGGCTCCCCCTGCTGCTGACGCATCGTCCGTCCTCCCGGAAACGGGCGCTGGAGCGTGGTTCCGGCGCCCGTCGTCGCGTCACGGTGGTCGGCGACAACGAGCGCGACGACGAGCGCGGACGGCGCATGGTACGGGAGGTGGGCGGAGCTGTACCGCTACCGCTGGCATCCGTGCTGAACCTTACGCTGGACGTGGACGGCTGCGTGTCGAGGGCCTGGCCACCACGTGCGAACTCGAGTTGCGCGGCACCGTCGAGGCGAACCAGAGCTACCGGGACCATGCGTGCCCCCTCGACGTGCCACATCTGTCCATGTATTCAGAACTTTCTTTTCATCCAGCCTGGCCGTCGAAAGACCGGTGACCAATACCGGCGGCCTGATTAGATTTGCCGCATCCTCCCCATCATCCGTTATCCGGAGATCCGCGCAGTTGGCCCGCACCCGAACGCGCCGCCCCCCCGCCCGCCGACCCCGTCCCGCTGCCAAGCGCCGCGCGGCGAAGCGGCCCGCGCTGCGTCTGGACCGGCGCGGGTGGATGGGGATCGCGGCGATGGTGCTGCTGCTCGCGTTTCCGCCCACGCGCCACGGGCTTGAGCGCGCCGCGCGGGCGGTGGCGCGTGCCGTGGCCGAAGCGCGCGCGGCCGAGGCGCGGGAGCGCGTCGTCGACCAGTACGCGCGCCGCTACGGCATCGAGCGCGAGCTGGCGGACGCGATCGAGCGCGCCGCCCGCGCCGAGCGCGTGGACACCGACCTGGCCTTCCGCCTGGTGCGCGTGGAGAGCGCGTTCAACCCGCGCGCGCTGAGCCCCGTCGGCGCCATCGGCCTCACGCAGATGATGCTGCCGACCGCGCGCGAGCTGCAGCCCGGCATCACCCGCGACCGGCTGTACGAGCGCGACGTGAACCTGCGGCTGGGCTTCCGCTACTTCCGCACCCTGCTGCGCTTCTACGGCGGCGACGTGCGGACGGCGCTGCACGCGTACAACCGCGGCATCGGCACCGTCGCCCGCATCCGCGCCGCCGGCGGCGACCCCGCCAACGGCTACGCGCGCAAGGTCCTGGGCGGCCCCGGCGCCTCCCCCGTCAACACCGCCCCGCCGGACACCACCACGCCGAATCCCACGCGGCCGAAGGTCGACGAGCTCGCCCCAGCGAGGCTGCCGGCGGGGATGTAGGGTTCGGCGACGAAACGACGAACCGCGGACGCGCCTCGCAGCGCGTCCGCGGTTTTGCTGCCGGTGCCGGCGACCGCTCAGTAGATCGGAGGCGGGCAGGTGCAGAGGGTGTCGGGGCAGTACGTCTTGTACGTGTTCCCGGCGCACCACGGGTTCGTGGGCACGAAGTGGCCCTGAATGGTGCCCTTCCCGTCCGCCGTGTCGAACGAATCCAGCGCCAGCGTGTCCAGGTCCAGCTTCAGCTTCTTCATGGGAGCTCCTCGGGGTGTGTGGATGGGATCCCCCGATTCTAAAACAGTCGTCAACCGTAACGCAACCCTTGCCCCGCAGTCCACCTCACGCTAAAGCGGGCTCGCCGCCTCAGTGCCGGACGACGAGTCCGCGAAGGCGGACTTCGGGCCGTTGTTGCCGCGAATTCATTCGCCTTTCCCGGCCCTTCCCGCGAGCCCGCCTACCCCTTCAGCGCCTCCCGCGCGATCACCAGCCGCTGGATCTCGCTGGTCCCCTCGTAGATGCGCATGACGCGGACGTCGCGGAAGAGGTGCTGCACGGGGCCCGTCTCCATCACCCCCTGCCCGCCGAAGAGCTGCACCGCGCGGTCGGCCACGCGCCCCACCGCCTCGGTCGCGAAGAGCTTGGCCATCGACGCCTCGCGCGTCACCCGCTCGCCCTGGTCCATCCGCCACGCGGCGTCGTAGGTCATCTGCCGCGCGGCGTAGCGGTCGGTCTCGCTGTCGGCGATCATCCACTGCACGCCCTGGAACTGGGAGATGGGGCCGCCGAACTGCTCGCGCCCCTTCGCGCGCTCCACCATCGCCGCGATCAGGCGCGACATCGGCCCCAGCGCCCCCGCGGCCACCACGATGCGGCCGTGATCGAGCGCGCCCATCGCCAGCCGGAAGCCCTCTCCCTCCCGTCCCAGCATGTGGCTCGCGGGGACGCGCACCGAATCGAAGCGCAGCCGCGCCTGCGAGTACGGCGGCGTCCCCATCGTCCGCTGCACCTCCTCCACCACCACGCCCTCCATCTCCCGCCGGTCGACGAGGAACGCCGTCACCCCGCCGCGCGTTCCCTTCTCCGGGTCGGTCACGGCGATCACCGTCACCAGCTCGGCTCCGGGGCCGTTGGTGATGTAGTGCTTGGTCCCGTCGATCACCCACTCGTCGCCGTGGCGCACGGCGCGCGTGCGGATGCGCCCCGCGTCCGAGCCCGCCTCCGGCTCGGTGAGCGCGAACGCCGTCGTCACCTCGCCGCTCGCGACCGCGGGGACGTAGCGCCGCTTCAGCTCGTCGCTTCCCGCCGCGAGCAGCGCGGAGATGCCGATCCCGTTGGACAGCGTCAGCCCGCCCAGGAACCCGTGGTGCGCGCGTGCAAGCTCCTCGTGCACCACCACCTGCGCGAACGTGTGCATCCCCATCCCTCCGAACTCTTTGGGGATGGTGATGCCGAACATCCCCGCCTCCCTCAGCCGCCGCATCCCCTCGCCGGGGATGGTGCCGGTGCGCAGGACCTCGGGCTCGGCGGGGATCAGCGTCTCGTCGACGATGGCGCGCGCCGTATCGCGCAGCGCCTCGATCGCGGGGGTGGAGCGGGGATCCATGTCGGGCCGGCGGATGGGGATCGGGAAGATGGCGATGGGCGGACGGCGCTGAATCTCCCCACGCGCACGGCCCCGGCGCAAGCGATGTGGCCGGGGTGGGGGGTGGATGTGGAATGAAGCCGGACGGAAAGGCGAATGGAATTCGCGGCAACAACGGCCCAAAGTCCGCCTTCGCGGACTCGCGCCCCACCCTTGTTGAGGCAAGCGGGCGCTCGTGCCGCCGAAGCGCACCTGGAGAAACCGGCGGCGGCACAGATTTCAGCCTTTCGCTCGGATGCTTTCCAGCAGTCCCGCAGGGACTTTGTGCTGTTGTTGCTGCGAATTCATTCGCCTTTCGGCGGTGGCGCGTTCGGCGCGGGGAGCTGCAGGATCGTGGCGACGGTGTCCATCGGGAACACGTTGCTGGCCGCTGCCCGCCGCACCGCCGAGAGTCCCGACTCGGCAGGATCGAAGACGCGCGGCGTGGCGGAGGTGGCCGCCGCGCGCTGGTTCCAGTTCGGCGCCAGCAGATCCAGGGCAATGCCCGCGCAGAAGATCATCACCACGAACAGCAGCACGTTGGCCACGGCCGCGCCCGCCTGCGCGAACCCCAGCCGCGTGCGCGAGACGCCGAAGATGCGCGGCAGCGACAGCTGCGGCAGCGCGAACAGCGCGTACAGCCAGAACGCCAGAGAGGCGAGGAACCCCCACGGGTGCCGCGTTCCGGTCATCGCCATCCCCACGAACGGGATCAGCGCGAAGCCGTTCAGGTACAGCATGAAGCGCGTGAGCAGCTCCGTCTCGATCCGCCCGCCCAGCAGCATCGACACCGCCTTCGAGTACATCGCCGCCGCGAACACCACGAAAACCAGGAAGAGGGGCTCGGCGAACGCGCCCGGCAGCACCGCGCCCGGGCGGAAGGGAATGGGGATGGGCGGGAAGACGTTCACCCCCACCGCCCACGCGCCCAGGACGGTGAGGGTGTAGATGAGCACGAAGTACTTCACCGCGTTGGGCACGCCGTGCGGCTTGTGGCTCACGCGCCGCCAGACCGGCGCCAGGAAGAACGGCACGTGCGTCATCCCGTGCTGGCGCCGCAGCACTCCGTCGAAGAAGCGCCGCGGCCGCCACAGCATCAGCCACGTGGTCTTGGCCAGCGCGAACCCGTTGTGCACCGGCCCCTCCACCAGGTCCGCCCACAGGATCTGCAGCACCGTGTCGGTGGTGCCGTGCAGCGGCTCGCCGCAGCGGCTGCAGTAGTGCCCCGTGTCCTCGAAGCCGCAGTTGCCGCAGTGCCCGCCCTGCCGCCGCACGCGCTTGGCCGGCGCCGCCGCGTCCGCGTGGGCGGCCGGTGCGGCGAGGTCGGCCGGCGCCGGGTCGAGAGGGATGGTGCTCATCGAAGCCTTCCCGGTGGGCGCGCCGGAAACGCGGGGGAAAGGAAGCCGTGCCGGCCGCCGCGGCTCCGTGCCCGCCGCGCGGTCAGGACGCGCCGGTGATGCCCTCCAGCACGCCGGCGACGAACGCGAGGAACGCGGCCGCCCCCAGCAGCAGCAGGAGTGCTCCGAACTGCGAGGCGAGCAGGCGCTTGCGCGTGATGGAATACAGCCGCGGCAGCACCACGTAGGTCAGGATCAGCAGGTACGCCCATACGCCGACGATGGTCAGCGTCATCGTCACCTCGTCGTCCACGATCTCGGGAAGGATCCCGCCGACCAACGCCACGATCCCGCTGAGGTACAGGAAGAAGCGGGTGATGTCGCTGGTGGAGATCCGCTCGCCCAGGATGATCGACAGCGCGTAGGAGTAGATCGCCACGCCGATGAGCATGAGCAGGATCTCCACCTCGTGCATGATCATGTCCGAGTGGATCAGCGTCTGCGCCCACTCGGGCACCGACTCCGTGGCTCCCGGCTCCTCGTGGATCACGCCGGTCACCTTCAGCAGGAGCAGGATGCCGAACGAGATCGCCACGAACCGCACCGGATCCGCCACGTCCTGTACCTTGTGCGACACGCGCTTCCACGCGCCGCCCAGGAGCCAGCGGTCGTTGGGAAGCAGCGTCCGCTGGATCAGCACGCCGTTGAAGAAGTGGCGGGGACAGACGACGATGAACCAGAGCGCCTTGAGATAGGCGAAGCCGTCGTTCAGCCGCTCCTCGATCAGCTGCTCGTAGAGCAGGGTGCCGATCGTGGCCGGCTCATCCGGCTTGTGGCCGCAGTTGCTGCAGTAGATGCCCCGCATCGGGCGCCCGCAGTTGTGGCACTCCACCTCCACCAGCATCGATCGCGGCGGCACCCGGGTGCCGGCCGCCGCGCCGCCGGAGCGCCGCGACCTGTCCCAGATGACGAACGGTGAGCGCGGCGGCGACCCGGGTTGCTGCTGCTCTTCCTGCTGCTGCGGCTGGGCCTGGCCCGGACGGCGCCAGATCACGTGGGGATCGGGGGGAGCCATGAATCCACCTCGGCCGTGGGAGGGTCGAGCCTGGAAGGCGGCAATCCCGGTGCCACCGTCTGCTACACCGCGCCGTCGCACGAATGCCAGCAACGACGCGGAGTTCGCGACGGCGGCGCCGGAACGGGCGGGCCGGCCTGGGGCGCGGTTGCCCCGCCAAGCGGGGCGTTCCGGCCACAATCGCGGCCGGCGGCCCCGACAGCCGTGGCACGGAGGCGGTCCCCCGCCCAGGCCGCACCGGTCCGGACCGGGAGACTGAGCGACGCTCAGCTTTTCCAGTATTTGCAAGGGAAATCCGCCGGGTTACATTCCGTCTCCCCGCGCCTCGGAACGGCGCCCCGAACGACCCGCGACCGGAGCCGAAGCGCGTGCCCGCACCCGTCCTGCGCGAGCTGTTCGACCTCACCGGGCGCGTGGCCCTGGTCACCGGCGGCGGGCGCGGGCTGGGCGCCGAGATCGCCGCGGGGCTGGCGCAGGCGGGCGCGTCCGTCGCCCTCGCGTCGCGCAACCTGGAGGCGTGCGAGGAGGTGTCGCGCGGGCTGCGCGACGCGTACGGCGCGCGCACCCTGGCGCTGCGCATGGACGTCGCCAGCGAGGACGACGTGCGCGCGGGCGTCGACGCGGCCGGGAACGAGCTGGGCCCCGTGGACCTGCTGGTGAACAACAGCGGCACCTCGTGGGGCGCCCCCGCGGCCGAGATGCCGCTGGAGGCGTGGCGCAAGGTGATGGAGGTGAACGCCACCGGCGCCTTCCTCTGCTCGCGCGAGGTGGGGCGGCGGCTGATCGCGCGCGGCGCGCCGGGGGCCATCCTGAACGTGGCCTCCATCGCGGGGCTGCGCGGCTCGCCGCCGGAGGTGCTGGACGCCGTGGGCTACAGCGCCAGCAAGGGCGCGCTGGTGGCCATGACGCGCGACCTGGCGGTGAAGTGGGCGCGGTACGGCATCCGCGTGAACGCCATCTCCCCCGGCTTCTTCCCCACGAAGATGACGAAGGTGGTGCTGCAGCACGCGGAGAAGGCCATCGCCAGCCAGATCCCGCTGGGCCGCGTGGGAAGCGAGGGCGAGCTGATGGGCGTCGCCGTCTTCCTCCTCTCCCCCGCCGCCGCCTACGTCACCGGCCAGATCCTCGCGGTCGACGGCGGGATGACGGCGGGGTGAGCCGAGATGAGCCAGGGACCCGGGATGACCGGGAATGGAATTCCCGGTCAACAACCGCACAAAGTCCCTCCGGGACTGCCATCCGGCATCTGAGCGATGAGCCGGGGATCCGAGAGGGGCCAGCCGGGCAGCGAAGAGCATCGGAGGCGCACCGATGCATCCCCGCACCCAACCCTCTCCTGCTGCCGGGAGAGGGTGGCGAGCCTGAGCGAGCCGGGTGAGGGCTGCCGGGGCAGCGAAGGAGCTGGCAGGGCGAGTCTTGAGTTCAGCAACACCAACATCTTCAGGAGATCCGGATGGCAAGCACGCTGACCGAGGAGCCGATCGTGGCCGCGCCGTCGCCCGTCCGCATGGACGTGGAAGATGGCATCGCGATCATCCGCCTCAACCAGCCCGGAAAGCCGGTGAACGTCATCTCCGCCGACCTGGTCGAGGCGATGCACGCCATCCTGGACCGGCTGGAGCGCGGCGGCGAGGGCGTGCGCGCGGCGATCATCATCTCCGAGAAGAAGGGGACGTGGATCGCCGGCGCCGACATCGACCAGTTCAAGGACTTCCAATCCCCCGCCGACGGCGAGACCGCCAGCCGCGAGGGCCAGAAGCTGCTGAACCGGCTCGAACGTCTCGTCATCCCCACCGTGGCCGCCATCGACGGCGCGGCGCTGGGCGGCGGGCTGGAGACGGCGCTCGCCTGCACCTACCGCATCGCCACCGACTCGTCCAAGACCAAGCTCGGCCTCCCCGAGGTGAACCTGGGGATCATCCCCGGCGCGGGCGGCACCGCGCGCCTCCCGCGCCTCATCGGGCTGGCCGGCGCGCTGGACCTGATGCTCACCGGCAAGCAGCTCGACGGCCGCCGCGCCAGGTCGCAGGGCGTGGTGGACGAGGTCGTCCCCGCCCCCATCCTCCTGCGCGAGGCGAAGCGCGCCGCGAAGGACCTGGCCTCGGGCAAGCTGAAGCCGAAGGGCGCGCGCCGCCGCGGGTCGCCGAAGATGGCCGAGAACCTTCCCGGCCTGCGCGGCTTCATCCTGCGCAAGGCGCGGCAGGGGGTGATGAGCAAGACGCACGGCCTCTACCCCGCGCCGCTCAAGCTGCTGGAGGTCATCGACCGCGGGCTGGACAAGCCGGTGGACGCCGCGCTGGAGCTGGAGGCGAAGGCCTTCGGCGAGCTCGCCGTCACCCCCGAGGCGCGCGCGCTGGTGCACCTCTTCTTCACCTCCACCGCGGCCAAGAACGACCCGCCGGTGCCGGAGGGAACGAAGCCCAGGGACATCGGCCACATCGCGGTCGTCGGCGCCGGGTTCATGGGCGCGGGAATCGCCGCGGTCAGCGCGGAGAGCGGGATCGAGGTGCGGCTGAAGGACGTGAAGCCCGAGGCCGCGGCGAAGGGATTGAAGACCGCGCGCGACACGCTGGTGAAGCGCGCCAAGCGCAAGCGGCTGAAGCCCTACCAGGTCACCGCCATCACCGACCGTGTCGAAGCCACGGCGGAGTACACCGGCTTCCACACCGCCGACGTGGTGGTCGAGGCGGTGTTCGAGGAGATCTCGCTGAAGCACAGCGTCATCAGGGAGATCGAGCAGCACATCGGCCCGGACACGGTGCTCGGCTCCAACACGTCCACCATCCCCATCGCGAAGCTGGCGGAGGCGTCGTCGCACCCGGAGCACGTCATCGGGCTGCACTTCTTCTCCCCCGTGGACAAGATGCCGCTGCTGGAGATCATCACCCACCCGGGGACCGCGCCGTGGGTGACGGCGACCAGCCACGCGTACGGGAAGAAGATCGGGAAGACGCCGATCGTGGTGAACGACAGCCCAGGCTTCTTCGCCAACCGCATTCTCAGCCCCTACATGGCCGAGGCCGCGCTCCTGCTGGACGAGGGCGTACGCATCGAGGACATCGACGGAGCGATGACGGGTTGGGGATACCCCGTGGGCCCCATCACCCTGTACGACGAGGTGGGGCTGGACGTGGCGCAGAAGGCCGGGAAGATCATGGCCGAGGCCTTCGCCGACCGCATGAAGCCCAGCGCGGTGATCGAGAAGATGACGGCGGACGGGCGGCTGGGGCGGAAGAACGGGAAGGGCTTCTTCAAGTACGGGGAAGACGGGAAGAAGACCGAGGTGGACGAGGCCGTGTACGCGCTGATCGGCGCGCCGGCCGCGAAGAAGATGGAGCGCCGGGAGATCCAGGAACGGCTGGGATTGATGATGGTGAACGAGGCCGTGCGCACGCTGGAGGAAGGCGTCCTCCACTCCGCCCGGGATGGAGATGTCGGCGCGGTGATGGGGATCGGCTTCCCGCCCTTCCGCGGCGGCCCCTTCTGGTACGTGGACACCGTCGGCGCGGCGGACGTCGTCCAGCGCCTGCGCGCGCTCGAGGCGAAGCACGGCCCGCGCTTCGCCCCGGCGAAGATGCTGGTGGACCATGCCGAGGGAGGGAAGAAGTTCTTCCCGGAAGGCTGACCGGGTGACGGCCACCCTGCAGGTCGCCCCCGGCGTCCACCGCGTTTCCGTTCCCCTCCCGTTCCCCCCCGGCGAGGTGGCCGCGTGGGTGATCGAGGGCGACGAGGGCCACACCCTGGTGGACACGGGGATCGACACCCCGCCCGCCCGCGGCGCCCTCCGCGCCGCGGCGGCGGAGGTCGGCGTGACGCCCGAGTCGCTGGCGTATGTCGTCCTCACGCACGCGCACCCGGACCACTACGGGCTCGCGGGCCCCGTGCGCGAGTGGAGCGGCGCGCGCGTGGCCATCCACGAGGACGAGGAGACGCTCGCGCGCCGCTTCGTGGACCGCTGGCCCGAGGACCGCGCGCACGTAGCGGACGTCTTCGCGGAGATCGGCGTCCCCGCCGCGGTGATCCCCGGATTCCTGCGGGCGAGCGACCTCATCCACTCCTTCTACGCGCGCTTCCACCCGGACATCGTGCTCACCGGCGAGCGCGGGCCGCTCCCCGGCGGCGGGGGATGGGAGTGGATCCACACGCCGGGGCACTCGCCGGGGCACGTCACCGTCTATCACCCCGCGCGGCGGATCCTGATCACCGGCGACCACGTCCTCCCGCGCATCTCCCCCAACATCGGGGCGGACCTGTACGCCAGCGAGCCGCTGTCGGACTACCTGGCCTCGCTCCGCGCCCTGCGCGAGCTCCCGGTCGACCTCGTCCTCCCCTCGCACGGCGAGCCGTTCGAGGACCTGGCCGCGCGCATCGACGCGATCGCGGCGCACCACGACGAACGCAACGCGCAGATCCTGGCGCTGCTGGCCGGCGGCCCGCGCACCGCGTTCGGCGTGGCCCGCGGCGTCTTCGGCGACCTGCCGCCCGACAACCTGCTGCACGCCGTCCGCGAGGCCCGCGCGCACCTGGCCTACCTGGCGCGCCACGCCCGCGTCCGCCGCGACCACGACGGCGCGCTGGAGACGTGGCGGCTGGCGTGACCCAGAGCAGCTCGCTGTGTGATGAAGCGCGATTCATACCGGATCTGGCAATCACCCGAGCATTACAAACGCACAGAGAGACGTCATCCTGAGTCGAACACCCGCGCTTCGCGCGACCACGATGGATGAAAGGGAGGCGTCCTCCAGAGCGGAACCGGCTGCCGAGCCGAACAGCCTCGCGCAGTTTGCGAGGCTTCCCGTAGTTGTTGCTGCGACTTCAACGCTTGGTGGGATTTAAACTGTACAGAAAGGTGCCTGTGGCAGTAGAGTTCGATGACAACCCCTATCCCCGCCAGGACAGGAGCGAACTCA
>NZ_DATIND010000102.1 GCF_035474595.1 Longimicrobium sp. | reverse complement strand
CTCGATGTTCACGTAGCTGAACATCACCCGCTGCTCTGGTTCGCGTCCGCGCATCCATGCTCCCGGCCGAAGGTTACGGCAATTTACAGCCGTGCCGCTTCGACCGAAAGTGTACATTGCGATTTTTAGCAGCCTGTTAGGACTTTCAAGACTCTCCCGCCCTTGCCGTCGCGCCTCCCCTCACCCCGCCCGCGGCAGCTCCATCGCGCGGACGGGGAGGAGCATGGCGTTCATCCCCGCGAACTGCAGGCGGCGCTGGAGCTGGTCCGCCGTGTTGTTGTGCAGCATGCGGAAGAAGAACCCCTCGCGCTGCGAGATCAGCTTGCCCATGAAGAAGATGGAGCGCGGGAACTCCTTCGCGATCCCGGCGCACAGCGCCTCGGCTTCGCTCACCGCCTCCGTTCCCACGCGCATCCGATACTCCGCCGGCAGCCCCAGCCCGCGGGCCAGCTCCACGTAGCCCCGCAGCGCCGCCTCCGTCCGCTCGCGCACGCGGTCCACCTCGTCCACCCCCTTCATCGCCGCCGCGTCGATCACGCCCACCGACACGAACACGAAGTTCCCGAAGTGCCGCGGAAAGAGCCGCTGCACCGAGAGCAGCGCGTGGATCCCCAGCCCGCCGTAGCCGCCCACCAGGAGCACCGCCGTGGGCGCCTTCGGGTCCAGCGGCTTCGGCGGGCCGTCGTACGCCGCGGGCAGGCCGCCCATCACCTCGTCCAGCCGCCGGAAACCCTCGCGTACGCGGTCGTAGTGGCGGCGCACCGCCAGGCAGAGGCCCACCACGGCGCCGGTGACCGCCACCGTCACCCATCCCCCGACCTCGAACTTCTCGTACAGCACCCCGGCCAGGATCCCCGCGCACAGCGCCAGCGCCACGCCGTGGATGGCCAGCCCACGTCCGCGGTGCCCGCCGCGGGTGCGCAGCCAGTAGCGCACCATCCCCAGCTGCGAGAGCGAGAAGGTGACGAAGACGTTGATGGAGTACATCGTCACCAGCCGGGTGATGTCCCCCCTCGTGTAGACCAGCGTGGCGATGGCCGCGCCGCCCATCAGCAGCACACCGTCCTGAATCGTCAGCCGGTCGGAGAGCTGGGCGAAGCGATGCGGAAGCCAGCGGTCGGCGGCCATGTTGCTCATCACCCGCGGCCCGTCGATGAACCCCGCCTGCGCCGCCACGAACAGGAGCGCCGCCTCGGTGGCCAGCGTGAAGGCCACGAAGCCGTACCCCACGTTCACCCCGCCCAGCCGCCACGCCCCCGCGAAGCGCTCCAGCAGCACCGCGTTCAGCGTCTTCCCCTCCACGGGCGCCACCCGGAAAAGCAGGTACAGCAGCAGGATTCCGCTGGCCGTGGCCGCGAGGGACACGGCCATGTAAACCATCGTCCGCGTGGCCGTCCGCACCCGGGGCTCGCGCATGATCTGCAGCCCGTTGCTCACCGCCTCGATTCCCGTGTAGGTGCCCGCCCCCATCGAGTACGCGCGCAGGAACACGGCGAACAGCCCCACGGCGCCCAGCGTGCCCAGCCCCTGCCGGAACCCGCCCGACACCTCGCGCGCCACCCGCGGCACCTCGCCCGCGTGCGTGGCCAGCCCGCCCGCGATCAGCACCGCGTGCATCAGCAGGAACGCGGCGAACACCGGCGCCAGGATGCTCACCGACTCCTTCACCCCGCGCAGGTTGAGCACCACCAGCAGGAGGATGACGAGGCCCGCGGCCGCCAGCTTCCAGCGGTGCCACGCGGGCGGGAGCACGCTGAACACCTGGTCGGCGCCGCTGGCGATGGACACGGAGATGGTCAGCACGTAATCCACCAGCAGCGCCGCCCCCGACACCACGCCCCAGCGGGCGCCCAGCAGCTGGCTGGCCACCACGTACCCGCCGCCGCCGAACGGGAAGCGGCGGATGATCTGCGAATAGGCGATGGAGATGACCAGCACGGTCACGGCCGTGGCCCCGGCCAGCGCCACCGCCAGGTACGCGTGCGGCCCCAGCGCGCGGAACGCCTCGTCGGGCCCGTACGCCGACGACGAAAGCCCGTCCGCGCCCAGCCCCACCCACGCCAGCAGCGCGATCAGCGAGATGTTGTGGTAGGTCCGCGGGTCCCGCACGTCGCGCGGCTCCCCCAGCACCGCGCGCGCCATCCGCTTGCGTCTCGTGGTCTCCATTCCCTCGGTGCCCCGGGTCCATTCGCCACGAAATTCGGGAAGATCGTGACGGTCCCGTGAAGGAGGCACAAAGATCCGTCCGTCCAGCGTGAAGGAGTCGTAAAGACTGGGAGATGAGATAGATGGAGATGGAGATGGGGATGGAGATGGAGATGGAGATGGAGATCGGATGAAACGCGTGATGCCGGATAGACGTCATCCTGAGGCCGGCCATGACGAAATTTTGTCTACACCAGTGCTGGCAGGCCGAAGGATCTATAACCGCTCACGCACGTGCGCTGCCGGACCTCACCGTTCAATCTGTCG
Source organism: Longimicrobium sp. (assembly GCF_035474595.1). Lineage (NCBI taxonomy): Bacteria > Pseudomonadati > Gemmatimonadota > Longimicrobiia > Longimicrobiales > Longimicrobiaceae > Longimicrobium > Longimicrobium sp. The sequence continues at coordinate 30,886 of NZ_DATIND010000102.1, read as the reverse complement.
GAAGGATCAGCGCATCAGCCGAGACACGATGCTGCGGCTATGGATCAGAAGATCGAATCGTGCAATCTGGAAGCGCACGTGCGACCTCGCCTATGGATCCTTCGGCCTTCAACCGCTCGTGCGGAAGGCAACGACGGTGTGGCCCGGCCTCAGGACGACGTCTCTCTGTGGCGTTTGTAGCAGGGAGATGATTGCCAGATCCGGTGTGAGACATCACCCCGGCAGGGTGGCGGGATCGGCGAGGTCGGCGGAGGGGAGGGTGAAGACGAACACGCTTCCGCCGCCCGGCCGCGGCTCGAAGGCGAGCGTGCCGCCCTGCGCCTCGGCCAGGCGGCGGGAGATGGAGAGGCCCAGCCCCGCGCCCCCGGCATCCGCCTCGCCCTGCGGACGGCGGTAGAAGGGGTGGAAGATGCGCTCGCGCTCGTCCTCCGGCACGCCGGGGCCGCGGTCCGCCACGCGGAAGACGAGGCGGCCGCCGTCGCGCGAGACGGAGAGCTCGATCGGCGTGGCCGCGGGCGCGTACTTGTGCGCGTTCTCCAGCAGGTTCACGAGCACACGCAGCGACTGCACGAAATCGAACCGCCCCAGCAGCAGCGGCTCGTGGGGATGCAGCTCGACCCGCATCTCCCGGTCTCCCAGCGAGCCCGAGACGCGCTGGAGCGCCGCGCCCACCAGGTCCTCGGCCGCGACGATCTCCGGCGCCACGCGCAGCTCCCCCGCGTTCAGGCGGGAGAGATCCAGCAGGTCGGCCACGAAGCGGTTCAGCCGGTCGGCTTCCTCCTCGATGGTCACCGCCCGCTCGTCGCCGGTCTCGCCCAGGTCGTGCGCCAGCGCCTTGATGGTGGTCAGCGGCGTCCGCAGGTCGTGGCTGACCGCGGCGATCAGCGCGTCCTTCAGCCGGTCGGCCTCGCGGAGCGCGGCGGCGCGCCCGGCCTCTGCCGAGAGCCGCTGCACCTCGGCGGCCTGGCGGCGCGCGCGGTGCAGCAGCTGCGTGGCCACCGTCGCCACCGCCAGGAAGGTGAGCAGCACCAGCCAGTCGCGCCGGTCGCTGAGCCCGAAGTTCTGGTACGGCGGGAGGAAGAAGAAGTTGAAGCAGAGGAACGCCACGACGGCCACCACCAGCCCCAGCGCCCGCGTGCCGCTGGAGCTGGCGGCCAGCACCAGCAGGAGGTAGGCAAGGGCCACGTGCACCCGCTCCAGGTCCGCGCGCACCGCCGCCATGCCGGCCGTGAGCGCGGCCGCCGCCGCCAGCCAGGCGGCCCACCGCAGCAGCCCCCGGACGCGGGCGCCCACCGTCAGTCCAGCGCGCGGAAGCGGTAGCCCACGCCCGGCTCGGTGACGATCAGCGCGGGGCGAACGGAGTCGCGCTCGATCTTGCGGCGCAGGTTGGCCACGTGCACGCGGAGATAGGCCTGCGGGTCGCCGCCGCCGGCGCGCCCCCACACCGCGCGGAAGATCTGGTCGTGCGTGAGCGTGCGCCCGGCGTTCGACACGAAGGCGCGGAGCAGGTCCCACTCGGTGGGGGTGAGGTGGACCTCTCCCCCGTCCTTCGAGAGGACGCGCCGCGCCAGGTCGATCCGGAGCCCGTCCAGCTCCACCGGGCCGCCGCCGCCCGCGCGGGGCTCCGCGCGCGAGCGCCGCAGCTGGGCGCGCACGCGGGCCCGCAGCTCGGCGGGGCTGAACGGCTTGGTCACGTAGTCGTCCGCCCCCGCGTCCAGCAGCGCCACCTTCTCGTGCTCGGAGTGCCGCGCCGACAGCACCACGATGGGCGCCGACGACCAGCCGCGGATCTCCGCGCACACGCTGGCGCCCGCCACGTCCGGGAGCCCCAGGTCCAGCACGATCAGGTCGGGGCGCTCCGCCGCCGCGCGGTCCATTCCCTCGCGCCCGGTGGCCGCCTCCAGCACGCGCACCGCGTCGCCCTCCAGCGCGTTCCGCACCACGCGCCGGATCTGCGGCTCGTCGTCGATCACCAGGATGGTCGTCTCGGTCATGCCACGCATGCTAGCACCCGCCGCGGCGCGGGACCAGCGAGCCGGCGGCAACGCACGAAGGCCCGGCGCCGAAGCTCGGTGCCGGGCCTTCATGGTGATCCCGATTTCGGGGATCGATCGCGCAATCCGGCAGCGCACGTGCGACTCGCCTGTAGATCCTTCGGCCTGCAACCGTTCGTGCGGAGGCAACGACAGTTGGCCGGCCTGAATAGATAGAAAGTTCGCGGCCTTGCCTCCCTCACCGGCGACTGAAGAAGTCGCAGCAACAACTACGGGAAGCCTCGCAAACTGCGCGAGGCTGTTCGGCTCGGCGACGAGTTCCGGTCCCGGAGGACGCCGCCCTTTCATCCATCGTGGTCGCGCGAAGCGCGGTGTTCGACTCAGGACGACGTCTCTCTGGGCATTGGTGGCACGGGTGATTGCCAGATCCGGTATGACAGCACCCGTGGTGGCGTGCGGCCTGGACGAGAGTCAGCGCGGCCACGCGGGGCCGCACCCCGTCTGCTGGTAGGTGTCGCTGATGTTCAGGAGCTTCCAGCGCCCGTCGCGCCGGGTCAGGTGGAAGGCGTCGAAGCCGCAGTGCGTGACGGTGCCGTCGCGCCGGACCTGGTATTCGGCCCAGACCGTGGCCAGGTCGCCGCTCACGTGGACCACCGGGTTGCGGATGGGCTCGTCGATCCCCGGCTGGTTCGGCTGCGTGACCGCGTGGATGAACTGCGCGGCGGTCAGCACCACCACGCGCGTTCCGCCGTCGCGCGCCGGGCGGATCAGCGTGATGCGCGTGAGCGAGTCCACGTGCTGGCTCATCGCCGTGGTGTCCTTCATCCGCAGCGCGTCCATGAAGCCCTGGAGCGACGCGAGCACCGCGGCCCGCTCCTGCGCGGTGGTTTCACGCGCTCCGGCCGCCGCGGCCCCGGTCGCGGACGGGGCGGGCGACGTCCGCGGCTGGCAGGCGGCGAGCAGCGGGAGCAGCAGGAGAGGCAGATGACGTGTGCGCATGTGGGTGCGTGTGCGGGGGATACGGATCCACCCGGCTGATGAAAGCCGGGCAGCGGACGGGCGGCGAAAGCTACGGGGCGATGCCGGGAGCCGCCAACGGCGGGCTCGATCGGGCGGCGGCTCGATGATCCGCGCGGCGAAAGCTTCGGCCCCGGCGAGAGATCTCGCCGGGGCCGTTTCGTATCACACCGGGACGCAACTCAGGCGATGCACGGCGACGAGTTGGTGTTCGGTCTCTCGATCGGGCGCGTCTGCGTGTCCCACAGGATCGACGCGGCGTACCCGCCGTCGAAACCGTCCCGGCCATCCAGCCCCGTGAAATCCGGCTGCATCACGGTAGTCTCCACGTGCAGCGCCTCCAGGTCCAGATTCATCCGCATGCGGCACCTCCCAGGTTCAGGCGTGTCAGATCGTGTCGCTATACGGTATTTAGCTTTCCGGAGAGGCGTCAACCCCTCTCGCAGGGATTACCGCCGCAGCGCGTAGTGGAGGCCGACCACGCCGGTCGGGTAGGGCGTCGCGGACTTCAGCTCGAACGTCGCGTGCACGCCGTCCGGCAGCACCCGCTTGCCGCTTCCGAGCGTGATGGGGTAGACGAGCAGGTGCAGCTCGTCCACCAGGCCGTGCTCCAGCAGGGCGTGCACGAGCTGGCTGCTGCCGTCCGTCAGGATGTTCCCGCCGGGCTGCTCCTTCAGCGCGCGCACCGACTCGATCACGTTGTCGCGGATGATGGTGGTGTCGCGCCAGATGGGCTGCTGAAGGGTCGCCGAGACGACGTACTTCTTCGGGGCGTTCATCATGTCGCCGAAGAAATCGCCCGCCGGCATCGGCTCGAACGCCTCCGCGTGGGTGACGTACGTGCGGCGGCCCAGGAGGAACGCATCGCAACCCTGCATCAGCTCGAAGAAGGTCTTCCCGATGTCGTCGTGCCAGTAGGGGAGCGTCCAGCCGCCGTGCTCGAATCCTCCGTCGGTATCCTCGTCCTTGCCGCCGGGCGCCTGCATCACGCCGTCCAGGGTCACGAACTCGGAAACGATCAGCTTTCTCATTGGGGGCCTCTCCGGTCAGGGTCGATGCTCGCTGCGTCACACGGGCGACGAACGGGGATCCCGGAATTCGACACGGCTGTCGACCGCGCGGATGCGCGGCACCTGTGCCTACGGCGAGCCCGGATGCAGCCTGGCAGTCCCGCAGGGACTTTGTGCGGTTGTTGCCCCGGATTTCCAATCCGGGGACGCAGGGCTCACCGCGCCTGCCGGATGCGGAGCAGGTAGTCGATGAGCGCGCGGAGGGCCGGCGAGGCCTGCCGCCGCTGGGGATAGTACAGGTAGTAGCCCGCGAACGGCGGGCAGAACTCCTCCAGCACGGCAACCACCTCGCCGCGGTCCAGGTACGGCCGCACTCCGTCCCCCATCCCGATGGTCACCCCCAGCCCCGCCGTCACCAGCCGCATCATCAGCGAGAAGTCGTTGGCGACCACCCGGGCCGGCACCGCGACGGAGAAGTCGCCGCCGCGGGGCTCGGTGAACTCCCAGCGGTACGGCGGCGCATCCGGACCCGGCCGCCAGTTGATGCACGCATGCCCGGCAAGGTCGCGGGGGTGCTCCGGCATCGGGCGTGTCGCGAAGTACGCGGGCGACCCGACCACCACCATCCGCTGCGGGCCCGACGCGGGCACGGCGATCATGTCCTGCTCGATCACCTCGCCCAGCCGGACGCCTGCGTCGTAGCCGGCCGCCACGATGTCGCTCACGTCCTCGTCGACGATGATGTCGAGCCGGACCTGGGGGTACGCCTGGAGGAACGCCGCGAGCGCGGGCCCGCGCAGGAACCCCTCCGCTCCGCTGCTGATGTTCAGCCGCAGCGTCCCCCGGGGCTCGTCCGCCAGCTCTCCCACCGCCTCCGCGGCCGCCCGCAGCCCGTCCAGCGCCTGGCGCGAAGCCGCGTAGAACCGTTCTCCCGCCTCGGTCAGCCGCACGCTGCGCGTGGTCCGCAGGAGGAGCGTGACGCCGAGGCGCTGCTCCAGCTGCCGCAGCGCCTTGCTCAGCGCCGTCCCGCTCACGCCCAGCTGCCGTCCCGCGGCGCGGAAGCCCTTCGCTTCCACCACCGCGACGAACTCCGGGACGCCGTCCGTGATATCCGGCATTGTCAACCTGAGGGCATCAGGGTGCGAACCGCTGTCTCGTTTATCCGCGACAGTCACTGACATAGCTTTCTGCGTCGAATCAGGCAACCGCTTTGCGGCCGCGGCTGGAGTGAGGGACTCGGCCCCACCGCGAACCGACCAGGAGGCAGGAATGAGCAAGGTCTACTTCATCACCGGCGCCGGACGTGGCATGGGTGTCGACATCGCCCGCGCGGCGCTGGCCGCGGGGCACCGGGTGGTCGCCACCGGCCGCCGTCCCGAGGCCGTCACCGAAGCGGTCGGCAAGGCGGAGAACCTGCTGGCGCTGAAGCTCGACATCACCATTCCGGCGGACGCCGAGGCTGCCGTAGCGGCGGCGGTCGGGCGGTTCGGCCGCATCGACGTGCTGGTCAACAACGCCGCCAACTTCCAGGCCGGCTGCTTCGAGGAGATCAGCCCCGGGCAGTTCCGGGCGCAGATCGAGGTCAACCTCTTCGGCACGCTCAACGTCACCCGCGCCGTGCTTCCGGTGATGCGCCGGCAGCGCGGCGGCCAGGTCGTCACCATCTCCTCGACCGCCGGTGTGGCCGCCGGGGAGTTCACCTCCGCGTACGCGGCCTCGAAGTACGCGGTCGAGGGGTGGATGGAGGCGCTGCGCCCCGAGGTGGCGCCCTACGGCATCACCACGACGGTCGTGGAGCCGGGGTTCTTCCGCACCAGGCTGCTCGAGAAGGAGTCGACGCTCCTGCCGGCGCTGTCGATCGGCGACTACGCGCCGCGCACCGCGGAGATCATCCCCATGTGGGAAGGGATGAACGGCAGGCAGTCGGGCGACCCGGCCAAGCTCGGCCGCGCCCTGGTCACGCTGCTGGACTTGCCCGCGCCGCCCGAGCGGTGGGTCGCCGGCGCCGACGCCGTCCAGGCGGTCATCCGGAAAGCCGGCCTGCTCCGCCAGCAGGCCGAGGCGTTCCCGGAACTTTCGACCACGCTCGACCACGATTGATACCGCATCCGGCAGAAGAGTCGGTGCATCTCGCTGAATCACGTGCTGCGGAGGCGATAGATCCTTCGGCCTGCAACCTCCTGTGTGGACGCTGGTTACGCTGTGGGCGGCCTCAGGATGACGTCGAGTTGATGCGGCGAGGATGCACGAACGAAATTCCCGGCGGGGGTGGCGGCGGACGGAGATCGAGCGGCCTGCGTGGCCGGCGCGAGCCCGCGCTGGCCACGATCACCAGTGAACGATGGGAGTGGATCGAGATGAAGGGAGCCGTTCTCTACGGACCGGGCGACGTGCGCTTCGAGGAGCGCCCCGACCCGAAGATCATCGAGCCGACGGACGCGATTCTCCGCGTCACGGCCGCCTGCGTCTGCGGCTCCGACCTGTGGCCCTGGCGCGGAATCGAGACGTTCCCCGGGCCGCAGCCGATGGGCCACGAGTACGTGGGCATCGTCGAGGAGGTCGGCCGCGACGTGCGGAACGTCAGGCCGGGCCAGTTCGTGGTCGGCTCGTTCTTCGCCTCCGACAACACCTGCCCCATCTGCCGGGCGGGCTACCAGGGCCGGTGCGTGCAGGCCCAGCCCATCGGCGCGCTGGGCGCGCAGGCGCCCTTCCTGCGCGTGCCGCTGGCCGACGGCACCCTGGTCGCCACGCCGGAACTCCCCTCCGGCGACCTGGTCCCGAGCCTGCTGGCGGCCTCCGACGTCCTGGGCACGGGCTGGTTCGCCGCCGACGCCGCCGCGGCGGGCCCCGGCAAGACGGTGGTGGTGATCGGCGACGGCGCGGTCGGGCTGCTGGGCGTGCTCTCCGCGAAGCAGATGGGCGCGGAGCGCATCGTCCTGATGAGCCGCCATGAGGACCGGCAGAAGCTCGGGGTGGAGTTCGGCGCCACCGACATCGTGACCGAGCGGGGGGACGAGGGCGTGGCCCGCATCAGGGACCTGACCGGCGGACTGGGCGCGCACTCGGTGATCGAGGCGGTGGGGACGCAGGAGTCGATGATGCAGGCGATCCGCTCCACCCGCCCCGGCGGGCACGTGGGCTTCGTCGGGGTCGCCCACGGCGTGGAGATCCCCGGCCTGGAGCTGTTCTTCGCGGAGGTCCACCTGCTCGGCGGCCCCGCCCCGGTCCGGCGCTACCTCCCCCACCTGATCGACCTGATCTGGACCGGCAGGATCAATCCCGGCAAGGTGTTCGACCTGACGCTGCCGCTGGACCAGGTGGCCGAGGGCTACCGCGCCATGGACGAGCGCCGCGCCATCAAGGCCCTGCTGGTCCCGTAGCGGGGCGAAGCACGCGCGCAGCGTCCGATGGATCGTGCAGTCGGGACAGCAATTCAGCCGTGGCTTCGCGCGACGCGCCGCGTGAACTCGTTCGACTCGGCGATGGCTTCGGCCCCGGCGAGAAGGCTCGCCGGGGCCGCATTGTATCCATCGTGCTCGCGGTCCGTCGCCAACGTCAAGGCGCGGACGGCTGGCGCATCGATCGGCCAGCGAACCCTTCGGCCCCGGCGAGTTCGCTCGCCGGGGCCGCTCTGATCCACCGTGCAGGCGGTTGCGCGGTCACCGGCGAGAAGGCGCTGTCATATCACTGTCAAGAAGCGGTTGCCAAGGTGTGAAGCCAGCGCTGATTTATCGAACGATCGAGGCAGACTAGCTTCAGGGCTTCGCGAAGGTAGCGATCACGGCCGGGGACCTGCGGGAGATCGACGCCGCCGCCGCGAAGATCACGGTGCAGGGCGACCGCTACCCCGCGCACCTGCAGCAGCGCGTCGGCCGCTGACGCGGCGCACGGCACAACAGAACAGGGAGACGGAAGATGGAGATCATGCGAAGCGGCTCGCGGCCCTCGGCGAAGGGTCCGGCCGACTGGTTCACCGGCACCGTGCGGATCGATCCGCTGTTCGGCGCCGAGGCGCCGGCGCGCGCGGCCGGCAACGCCGTTACCTTCGAGCCCGGCGCGCGCACCGCGTGGCACACCCATCCGCTCGGCCAGACGCTGGTCGTGACCTTCGGCCTGGGCTGGGCGCAGCGCGAGGGCGGCCCGGTCGAGGAGATCCGTCCGGGCGACGTGGTATGGTTCGCGCCGGGCGAGAAGCACTGGCACGGCGCTTCGGCGTCGGCGGCCATGCAGCACATCGCCATCAACGAGGCGCTGGACGGCAAGGCGGTCGACTGGATGGAGCACGTCACCGACGCGCAGTACCAGGCCGCGCCCCGCAAACCCTGACCGTTCGCGACGACATGCTGACCACACGCAAGCTGGGCACGCAGGGACTGGCCGCTTCCTCGATCGGCCTCGGCCTGATGGGGATGAGCCAGGCGTATGGCACCGCCGAGGAGCGCGACGAGCGCGAGTCCATCGCCACCATCCACCGCGCCATCGAGCTGGGGTGCACCTTCCTGGACACGGCGGAAGTCTACGGCCCGTTCGTGAACGAGGAGCTGCTGGCCCGCGCGCTGGACGAGCTCGGCGGCGGCGCGCGCGACCGCGTGGTGATCGCCACCAAGTTCGGCTTCCGGATCGAGAACGGCGCGATGGCGGGGGTGGACAGCCGGCCGGCGCACATCCGCGAGGCCGTGGAGGGCTCGCTCCGGCGGCTGCGGACGGACCGCATCGACCTCCTCTACCAGCATCGGGTCGATCCGAACGTCCCGATCGAGGACGTGGTCGGCACGATGGCCGGCCTGGTGCGCGAGGGGAAGGTGCGCTTCCTCGGCCTTTCCGAGGCGGGCGAGCAGACCATCCGCCGCGCGCACGCCGTGCACCCGATCTCCGCGCTGCAGAGCGAGTACTCGCTGTGGGAGCGCAACCTGGAGCCGCGCATCATCCCCTTGCTGCGCGAGCTGGGGATCGGCCTGGTCCCCTTCGCGCCGCTCGGCCGCGGCTTCCTCACCGGCGCCGTGAAGCGGGCGGAGGAGTACCCGGCGAGCGACTTCCGCCACCGCGACCCGCGGTACCAGGGCGAGAACTTCGACGCCAACGTGCGGGCCGCGTCGGCGGTGCGCGAGCTGGCCGTGCGGAAGGGCGCGGCGCCGGGGCAGATCGCGCTCGCCTGGCTGCTGCACAAGGGCGACGACATCGTGCCGATCCCCGGGACCAAGCGGCGGAGCTATCTGGAGGAGAACGTAGGCGCGGCGGACGTGTCGCTCACGAGCGGGGAGATGGCGGAGCTGGATGCCGCGCTGGCGCCGGAGAAGATCAGCGGGCCGCGCTACAACGAGAAGCAGATGGCCACGGTGGACCGATGACGGCGCCGGAACCGCGCCGCCCGCGCGTGATCTGCCACATGCTGGCGTCGCTCGACGGGCGCATCCTCACCGACGGCTGGCCGCTCTCCGGCGAGGGGCGGCGGCAGTACGAGCTCGTGCACGAGGGCTACGATTCCAACGCGTGGCTCTGCGGCCGCGTGACGATGGAGCAGCACTTCGCGCAGGGCGTACGGTCCGATGACGAGATCGCGCGCGAGCACCACGGCCCGCCGCGCGAGGACTTCCGCGCGCCGGGCGAGCACCAGTCCTTCGCCTTCGCCGCCGACGCCGGCGGGCGCCTGGCGTGGGATACGAACGACATCGGCGGCGACCACGTCGTGGCCGTCCTCTCCGAGCGCGTGTCGGACGAGTACCTCGCCTTCCTGCGCGAGCGCGGCGTGTCGTACCTCCTCGCAGGGGCGCGCGAAGTGGACCTGCCGCTCGCGCTGGAGAAGATCGGCCGGCAGTTCGGCGTGCGCACGCTGATGCTGGAGGGCGGCGGCCGCATCAACGGCGGGATGCTGAGCGCGGGGCTGATCGACGAGGTGAGCCTGCTGCTCGCGCCGGTGGCGGACGGGCGGATGGGAACGCCGGCGCTCTTCGACCTCGACGCCGGCCACGACACACGGTACCGGCTCGCGCTGGAGTCGGTGGAGCGGCGCGCGGACGACGTCCTGTGGCTGCGCTACCGCGTGGAGACGAAGACGGCTTGAGCGCCGCGCCGCCCGGCCGGTCCGGCGTTCCGGACGTCGTCATCCGCCCCGCGGTGCCCGCCGACCTCCCGGCCGTCGGCCGGCTCGGCGCGATGCTGGTGCGGATGCACCACGGTTTCGATCCGCAGCGCTTCATCGCCGCCACGCCGGAAACCGGTCACCTGTACGCCTCGTTCTTCGCGACGCAGCTCGCGGAGCCGGACGTCGCGATCCTGGTCGCGGAGCGCGGCGGCGAGGTGCTCGGCTACACCTTCGCGGGCGTCGAGGGGAACGACTACATGGCGCTGCGCGGGCCGGCCGGCGTGCTGTACGACATCGTGGTCGATCCCGCCCATCGCGGCCAAGGCATCGGCCGGATGCTGCTCGACGCCACGCTGGCGGCGCTCCGGGCCCGCGGCGCGCCCCGCGTGGTGCTCTCCACGGCGGAGCGGAACGAGTCCGCGCAGCGCCTCTTCGCCCGCGCCGGCTTCCGCCGCACGATGATCGAGATGACGCGCGAGCTGGACGGCGGCGCGTCCTGACGCCGCTGGAAGGCTGGTCTCATCCCGGATCCGGGAGATCAGCTTCTGCATCCGCACTGCACCCACCTGGCGTCATCCTGAGGCCGGCCACACTGCAACCCGCATCAGCACAACACCTTGCAGGCCGAAGGATCTGTGAGCGCGGCAGCACGTGAGTGGGTCGGATGCACCGATCCTTCTCCCGGATTTCGTATCACACGGAGAGAGCAGAGAAACAGAGGAATTCTCCCTCTGCTCCTCCGCTTCTCCGCGTGAAACCCATCTTTTCCTGAATCCGCCTGCCGTTCAGGGGGATTCGCCGCCCCCGTCCGTTACCCCAGCACCCGCGCCAGGTACGGCGCGGTGCGGCTCTTCGGTGATTTTGCTACCTGCAACGGCGGGCCGGCAGCGACCACGCGGCCGCCTTCCTCCCCGTCTTCAGGTTGTGCTCCCGCGCCCCGCGCACCGCACGAACTCGTGCTTGCCGGGTGAGCCTTCCGATCTCCTCGGATGCAGAATGCCGCCCCTGTCGGATCCCACTCTGCGACTGCCGGAGGCTCCGTCTGGCCAATTGACATGGCTTGGGAGAAAACATATGATTACGCTCTTTGCCGCCAATACATGGGACTGCGTTCGAATTCATCCTACGCCGCTCCAGGTTCCAGGGCTGTCCCGTTCGCTTCCCTCTTGCCGTTCTCGCCCCCTTCTGCCCAAAGGCATATCAATGCCGGCTTTCAGCAACATCGTCTCGATCGCGAAGTCGTTCAGCACCCTCGCGGGAGCCATTGAAGATGCATCGAAAGTCTTTGACATTCTGACGGGCAACGATGGCATGTCATCGATCGTGGCGGCAATCGGCTCGCTGGACAACGTCTTCTCGCAAGGCATGGCCCAGGTCGTGACAGCCGTAAACAACAGCACGTACCAAGAGCAGTGGAGCGCCAGGATACTGGAACTAGAGAGCATTCAAGCCGCCTCTCTGCCACTGTTGGAACAACTTGCAACCCTCACTCCCACTCATCGCATTGTGCAGGCGGGGGTGGAGATGCCCCTTGTCCGGTGGTGCGAAACGGGTGTCGGTAACGGCCTGGAATCGGGCGCGCTGACGATCCTCTCGTCACAGTTGAGCATCCTGGGGAACCTCTTCCTCTCGGGAGGCTCCTCTGCCGACCCGCCGATCCTGACCATTTGGCAACGTGTCTGCCAGGCCGCCGCCGCGAACGGAATGCCGGGCTTCGTGGGCCAGACGCAGTACACCCTCACGCTTCAGCTCATGCAGCAGGTTTACGGCATGGTTGGCTCAATGGTATTCGCGCACGAGAGCGCCCTTGCGCTGTACAAGGCCGACAATCCCGCCAACCCGCACAACTTCGTTTCGCTGCGGCCGCTGGTGTCGCAGCTTTTCGGCAACGTCAGCACGGCGAACACGGTCTGGAACGCTTTCGCTGGCCCGCTGGCCAGCGCCATCGCCCCCGGTGAGCCCGCCGTGCAGTATGGAGCCTGCATGACGTCGTGCGATAACGGTTCCGCCGCGACACCGTTCACGTCCACGGCAGTTCTCGGGAACCAGGACTTCCAGTATACAGCCGCCTTCTATGCGAGCGGCGTACAGCTCATCGCTCCCGCCGGCACGTACTTTGGAGGGCTTCGCCTGCAGGTGGAGCCCGCATTCAACGAGATGCTGACGCTGGACGAGGCGATGTTGTACCTGCAGGCCATGCCCGTCACGATCGGCCCCAACCTGGCAATGAACCCGGGGAGCTGGATGGGGAGCGCGCCGCATTCGGTGAACGTCGGGTTCATCCTGGACAACCCGCCGGTGAGCGGAGTGGACCTGGCGAGCAACCCCGCGTACGTGATGCAGCCCGATGGAGACAACTACGCGTACTTCAACACGTCGTATGCGCAGCCGCCCCTGGTCTCTGGTCCCAATCGCTACGCGGTAATCACCGGCTTCCAGATGGTGTCGTGCTACGGCAACCGGATTGGACTCGCGGTGCAGTACAGCACGCTCGACCTGTCGGCTCCCGATTCGCCCACGCTATCGGAACCCACCTGGGTGCAACCCAACCCGGAGGCGGATAGTTTCTTCGCGATCGGCGGATGGGACAACTGGGGGGTCACCGTCACCGCCGCTGATACGCGTCCAGCGGGAACCACAGACTACTTTCCGGCAACGAACGCCACGATCGTCGCTTCCCGCCCCACGGTCCAGTCTTCCGTCAACGAGAGCCAGGGAACATACATCGGCGTGGCACTGCAGAACTCCCTGCCGCTGCACACCCTGCCGTGGCTGCAGGCCGATGCCTCATTCGGACCCGGCGCACCTGCCGTTGCGAAGACGGCGACGCCCTGAACGTCGCGAGATGGCCGGCCAGCCGGGTGTGTCAGACCACAGCCATCCGGCCTGGAGTCATGCCGCTTCATGCTTCATCTGGACTGAGCCAGTTGCACCGAATTGGTCCGGAAAGGCAAACTGGTTTCTCCTCTCCGTCCCTCACCCCAACTCCCGCGCCAGGTACGGCGCGGTGCGGCTCTTCGTCGCGCGGGCCACCGCGGCCGGCGGGCCGGCGGCGACGACGCGGCCGCCTTCCTCGCCCGCGCCGGGGCCGATGTCGATCACCCAGTCGCTGCCGGCGATCACGTGCATGTCGTGCTCGACGACGACGACGGTGTTGCCGGCCTCCACCAGCCCGTGCAGCTGCGCCACCAGCTTCTCCACGTCGGACGGGTGCAGGCCGGTGGTGGGCTCGTCCAGCACGTAGAGCGAGTGGCCGCGCTGCTGGCGCTGCAGCTCGGTGGCCAGCTTGATCCGCTGCGCCTCGCCGCCGGAAAGCTCGGTGGCGGGCTGGCCCAGGCGCAGGTATCCCAATCCCACCTCGCGCAGCACGTGCAGCGAGCGGCGCACGCCTTCTTCGCCGGCGAAGAACTCCCACGCGGCGTCCACGGTCATCCCCAGCACCTCGGCGATGTTGCGGCCCTGGTAGCGGATCTCCAGCGTCTTCGCGTTGTAGCGCGCGCCGTGGCAGGTGGGGCAGGGCGCGTAGACGCTGGGAAGGAAGAGCAGCTCCACCATCACCCACCCCTCGCCCTCGCACGTCTCGCAGCGCCCCTTCGCCACGTTGAACGAGAACCGCCCGGCGTCGTAACGCCGCTTCTTCGCGTCCGGCGTGGCGGCGAAGAGGCGGCGGACGTGGTCGAACAATCCCGTGTACGTCGCCAGGTTGCTGCGCGGCGTACGCCCGATCGCCTTCTGGTCCACCTGCACCAGGCGGTGGATCTCCTCCATCCCGCCCGCGATGCGGCCGCCGACGGCGATGGCGGACGGGTGATCGGCATCATCCTCCTCATCGGCTGCCGTGGGCAGCTCGTGACCCAGGTGCGCGGCCACCAGCTCCACCAGCACCTGGCTCACCAGGCTGGACTTTCCCGAGCCGCTGACGCCGCTGACGGTGGTGAACACGCCGAGCGGAAACCTCACGTCCAGCTCGTGCAGGTTGTTGCGGGTGACGCACTCCAGCGCCAGCCATCCCCTTGGCGCGCGCGGCGTCCGCGGCGCCGGCTTCTCCTCGCCGAAGAGGTGGCGGCGCGTCTGCGACTCCTGCACGTCCGCCAGCCCGGCGGGCGGGCCGCTGTAGAGCACGCGGCCGCCCTGTTCGCCCGCGGCGGGGCCCACGTCCACGATCCAGTGGGCGTGGCGCACCACGTCCATCTCGTGCTCCACCACGAACAGCGAGTTCCCCGCGGCCAGCAGCCCGTCCAGCGCGCGCAGCAGCGCCTCGGTGTCGGCCGGGTGCAGGCCGGCGGAGGGCTCGTCGAGCACGTAGACCACGCCGAACAGGTTGGAGCGCACCTGCGTGGCCAGCCGCAGGCGCTGCAGCTCGCCGGGCGAGAGGGTGGGCGTGCTGCGCTCGATGGAGAGGTAGCCAAGCCCCATGTCCAGCAGCACCTCCAGGCGCGCGCAGAGGTCCTGCGAGATGCGGTGCGCCACCATCGCCTTTTCCGGATGCTCCGCGTCGCGGCGCTTGCGCCCCGTCTGCGTTCCCTCCGCGTAGGGGCGGGCCAGGGCGGCCACGCGCGCCAGCGGCAGGCGCGACAGCTCGGTGATGTCCATCCCCGCGAACTTCACCGACAGCGACTCGGGGCGCAGCCGCTTGCCGCGGCACACCGGGCACTCGGTGCTCAGCATGTACTGCTGCGCGCGCCGGCGCATGGCCGCGCTCTGCGTGTTGGCGAAGGTGTGCAGCACGTGCCGCCGCGCGCTGGTGAAGGTGCCCATGTAGTCGGGCGGGTCCTTCCGCTTCAGCGCGCGCCGCGTTTCCTCGGGCGTCAGGCCGGGATAGACGGGTACGACGGGCTGCTCGTCGGTGAAGAGGATCCAGTCGCGGTCCTTTTGCGGCAGGTCGCGCCAGGGGCGGTCCACGTCGTAGCCCAGGGTGACCAGGATGTCGCGCTGGTTCTGCCCGCCCCACGCCTGCGGCCACGCGGCGATGGCGCGCTCGCGGATGGTCAGCGAGTCGTCGGGCACCATCGAGCGTTCGGTGACCTCGTAGATGCGGCCGTGCCCGTGGCAGCGGGGGCAGGCACCCTCGGGGGTGTTGGGGGAGAAGCCTTCGGCGTAGATGATCGGCTGGCCGGGCGGATAGTCGCCCGCGCGCGAGTACAGCATCCGCAGCAGGTTGCTGAGCGTGGTCACGCTGCCAACGGACGAGCGCGTGGTGGGTGTGCCCCGCTGCTGCTGCAGCGCCACCGCCGGCGGAATTCCGTCGATCTCGTCGACGTCGGGGATGCCCATCTGGTGGAAGAGGCGCCGCGCGTACGGCGCCACCGACTCCAGGTAGCGCCGCTGCGCCTCGGCGTACAGCGTGCCGAACGCGAGCGACGACTTCCCCGACCCCGACACGCCGGTGAACACCACCAGCGCGTCGCGGGGGATGTCGACGTCCACGTTCTTCAGGTTGTGCTCCCGCGCACCGCGCACGCGCACGAACTCCGCCTGTCGCGCGCCCTCCGCCGCCGTCTTCCCGCTCTTGCCTGCCTTCATCGTCCCAGCCCGCCCGAGAGGTTGTTCCGATTATGGAGATGATGGGGATCGGGAGATGGCGATGCACCCGCATTCCAATCTCTGCCCCGTGGTGTGCCGCGCGGCGCCAGAGTCGTGCCCGAAGCCGGCGTGAGCTCGCCTCAGCCCGAGCGATGTGCAGAGCCTGCTCGTAGCCGAAGCCGCCGTCCATCCCAGTCCGCTACTGAAACTGCGCGCGGAACGCCTCGAGTTCTGCGCGCACGGCGGCGACCTCCGCCTGCAGCGCCTCGACCGTGCGCTCCAGCGCGGCGACCCGGTCCTCGTCCACATCGGCGCGGTGAGGGCGAGCGCGGGGGGGTGGTTCGTCCGCCATCTCGGGCGCATCGGCCTGCGTGGGTTCGCCGGCGAGCAGGTGGGTGTAGCGGACCTCCTTCTGGCCCGGGCGGCGGGGGAGGCGGGCGACGAGGGGGAACGGCTGGCGCGCGATCAGCGACTCCAGCACCGATTCCAGGTCGGGGATGTCGGCGAACGACGCCAGCCGCGCGGTGCGCGCGTGCAGCTCGCCCGGTGTCTGCGGGCCGCGGAGCATCAGCACGCCCAGCACCGCCAGCTGGCGCTCGTCGAGCTTCAGCTCTTCCGCCAGCAGGTGCTGGAACTTGGTCACGCGCGAGCCCACCGGCTGGATCTGGTGCAGCAGGCCACCGCGGCGGAGCGCGATGATGTGGTGCGTGGCGGTGTCCTCGTCCAGCCGCATCACCGGGTCGCGGTTGGTCGTCTGGTTGCACGCCGACAGGAGCGCGTTCAGCGAAAGCGGATAGTTCTCCGGCGTCGTCACCTCCTTCTCGAGGAGAGCGCCGAGGATACGCACTTCGACATCCGTGAGCGGAAGGTTCACCATCGGGTTTCCTCTGTCCAAAGATCAACCGGGAGCCGAACGATGCGGGTGGCGCGGCCCGGATTGCAAGTTTCGGCCTGATCCAGTGGGTTGGGGACAAGCGAAAGCCCCGGCAGCGTGAACCGCTGCCGGGGGCTTCGTTTCCCCACCACCTCGCCGACGCGGGGCAGGTGGTGCGAGAGGGCACCCGGACGCCGCCGCTACTGGCCGGTCCGGGCCGGCCGCGGGAGCGCCGTCGGGGGGATAAGGTCGTTCAGGCGCATGTAGTTGGCGAGCTGGCTGTAGTGGTCCGCCATGTCCGTCACGTGGCCCAGCACCATGCTCACGCGCGGCACCTGGCGAGACTGGCCGCGGAACGACAGGGTCACCTGGTCGGCCAGCTTCGCATCGTCCAGCTGCCCGAGCGCGCGCTCGCAGAACGCGAACGACGCGTTGAGGTTGGCCATCAGCCTGGCCTTGGGCCAGGTGGCCTTCACGGAGTCGGCGGTCGCGGTGTCCTCGGCCGCCACCGGCGCCTTCATGTCGCCGAACGCGTTGCAGAACAGGTAGTTGTCGCTGGCGAGGTGCTGGGCGATGTAGCCGATGGTGAGCTGCACGGGCGTCGGCTTGTAGCTGAACAGCCGCTCCGGGATCGAGTCGAACGCCTGGGCGATGTTCCGCTGCAGCCCCAGGGTCCGCGCACGGAACACCGTGGTGATCGGGTTCGCCGGCGGACTTCCGGACGGCTGCTGGGCGGCAAGGCTGGCCGGCAGGACCAGGGCGAGGAGCACTGCATAGGTCTTCATACGTCCTCCCGGGAGGGTGATGGGGAATCCGTCGTGATACTCGGTCCCGCGGCCGGCTTGCGCAACCGTGCCGGGTCTCCGCCGCGTGGAAAGCTCCGGGCGCGGCCGATCACCGGCGACTGAAAGTCGCAGCAACAACGACGGGAAGCCTCGCAAACCGCGCGAGGCTGATCCGCTCGGTTCAGGCGGGGAGGCGAGTTCGAAGTCGTAGACCGCTTGATACGCGCGGAGATGGCAAGGTAGGGAGTCCGCGAAGGCGGACTTCGGGCCGTTGTTGCCGTGATTTCGATCGCCCTTCCATGCCCCCCTCACCGGCGACTGAAGTCGCAGCAACAACGACGGGAAGCCTCGCAAACTGCGCGAGGCTGATCCGCTCATTCCGCGGCATCGGCGCTCACAACGGGTCTCCTTTCATCCTCCCTGGACGGGCTAGCGCGAGGACGACTCAGGAGACGGCGGGTCGATGCGGCGGGGAGCCACGGGCTGAATCCCCCGGACCCGGGATCATCCCGTCTACGACCCGTCGAGGAACTGCAGGTCGACGATGACCGGGTGGTGGTCCGAACCCGCGTTGTCCGGGCTGGTGGAGATCCGGCGGGCACGCCAGCCGGGGCCCATCAGCACGTGGTCGATGCGCACCCGGATCCATCCGTTGTCCTTGGTCCATCCGAACCCGCGCCCGGCCGCCTCCCACGCGTCGGTGAGGCCGCCCCAGTGCTCCTGGAAGATGCGGCTCTCCACCGGCGTGTTGAAGTCGCCCACGACCAGGCGCGGCGCGGTGCCGCGGTCCACCCACGCGCGGGCGAGGTGCGCTTCGATGGCGCGCAGCTCCGTGTTGGTGCGCATGGCCGTCCATCCGAGCCCCGCCAGCGCCTCGAAGCCCTTCCGCGGCGTCTCCAGGTGCACGTTGGTGACGTCGACGGGGCCCGCGGGCGTCCGCAGGGTGTAGCGGATGACGATCCCCGTGCCGCCCACGGACGAGGTCTCGGCGATGTGCTCCAGCGCCGAGCGGTCCATCATCGCGGCCGCCACGATCGGGTAGCGGCTGAGCAGGCAGAGGCTGTCCTTCTCCTGGTGATACCAGCCCTGGAGCGCGTTGATCGCGTTGATGAGGGGGCCGACGCATTCCTGGAACGCCACCACGTCGGGGTGCCAGGTCTCGAGCAGGTCCGGCAGGCGCACCGCGGCCCCGTCGCCGCCGTCGGCGTTGAAGGTGACCACGCGCAGGCTCATCCGCGCGTCGCCGCCCGCCGGGAGCCGCACGCCCGGCCGCCACCCCATCACCCCCACCAGCACCACGCCCGCGGCGGCCCCGAGCGGCAGCAGCAGCCGCCGCCGGAGCCCGGCCGCGAGCGGGACGAGCACGGCCAGCGGCAGCAGGAGCGGCCACTTCCCCGCGAACAGGAAGGCCGTCGCCGGCACCCACCGGTCCCCCAGCCCCCACAGCACCGCGCAGGCGGCGATCGCCGCGGCCAGGTAGCCCCACGACACCAGCGCCAGCCACCACGCGAGCCTCGCCCGCGCGCCGCCCTCGCGCCGCGGGCCCGGACGCGGCCGAGCCGCGGGCTGGGAGCGTGAGGAAGGCTCCGGCGCGGGCGGCCCGCGGCGCGGCGCGGCCGTCGCCTTCACGCGCACGGGGAGCTCCACCACGCGTCCGCAGCGGCACCGCAGCCGGCGTCCCGCGTGCGACTCTTCGCCGTGGAAGACTTCTCCGCACTGGCAGCGGGCGGTCAACATCAGGGGAGGGGAGATGAGGGGCGATGGTGGGCGAACGGTGGACCAAACTTCCGGTCATCGCACCGGCGAAACAAGGTTCTTCGCGGCCGGTGGATGATCCCGAAGCCGTTGTCGCCGCGCAGGTCAAGATGGCGACGCGTAACTTGAGGGTTGCGCGAATCCGCATCGAGGTGTAACTATGTAGTTACGTGTGATCGATTCACTCTCACGGGCAAGGGCGATGATTCCCGACCAGATCGAACGCGAGATCCGCATCGCCGCCTCGATGGAGCGCGTATGGGCCGCGCTGACGGAGGCGAAGCACCTGGGCACCTGGTTCGGCGACGCCGGCGCCACCATCGACCTGCGGCCCGGCGGCGCCATCACCCTCAACTGGGAGAAGAACGGCACCGCGCGCGGCCGCGTGGAGCGCGTGGAGCCGCCCACGGTCTTCTCGTTCCGCTGGATACGCGGCGGCCACGAAGAGCCGGAGCCGGGCAACCACACGCTCGTGGAGTTCACGCTGGCGCCCGACGGCGGCGGCACCCTGCTGCGGATGGTGGAGAGCGGGATCCGCGGGCTGGAGATGGCGGAGGCGAGGGTGCGCGAGTACGTCCGCAGCCACGAGCACGGCTGGACGGCCGAGCTGGACGAGCTGCGCGAGTACGTGGAGAGGGGCGCGGAATGACCCCGCGCCTCCGCGCCGCCGGGCCGGCTCCGCCGGACGACGCCCTCGTCGCGATGGCGGACCCCACGCGCTGGCGCATGCTGAACCTGGTGGCCGCGCACGGCGAGGAGACGGCCACCACCCTGGCCGCGCAGCTCCCCGTCAGCCGCCCGGCGGTCGCCAAGCACCTGTCCGTCCTGAGCCGCGCGGGGCTGGTAGGCGCGCGGCGCAGCGGCCGCGAGGTACGCTACCACGTGCGCCCCGGGCGGCTGGAAGAAGCCGCGCGGTGGGTCTCGCGGCTCGCGGCCGAGTGGGATGCGCGGCTCGCGGCCATCAAGCGCATCGCCGAGAGCCTGGAGGATTCATGATCTGCCCCGCATGCCTGTCCACGCTGGCGATGGTCGCCGCCGGCGCCACCTCCACCGGCGGTCTGGCCGCCGTCGCCGTGCGGATGCGCGGCCGCGGGGCCGCCCTCGCCGCCGGCGTGCGGCGGCCGCTCGCCAACTCGCCCAAACCGGAGGTTGCAACGACCATGTCCGGATCACCCGCGAACCACCTCGACGGAGAGCTCGCCATGCAGACGCCACCGATCGTTTCGCCGCAGGAGTGGGAAGCCGCGCGCGAGCAGCTGCTGGTGAAGGAGAAGGCCATGACCCGCGCCCGCGACGCGCTGGCCGCCGAGCGCCGGCGGATGCCGTGGGTGGCGGTGGAGAAGGAGTACGTGTTCGAGGGGCCGGGCGGAACGGCGAGCCTGCTCGACCTGTTCGAGGGCCGCCGCCAGCTGGTCGTCTACCGCGCGTTCTTCGAGCCCGGGGTGTTCGGCTGGCCCGACCACGCCTGCCGCGGCTGCTCCCTGGGGGCCGACCAGGTCGCGCATCTCGCCCATCTGAACGCCCGCGACACCACGCTCGCGTACGCCTCGCGCGCGCCGCAGCCGGACATCGCGCGGCTGAAGGAGCGGATGGGGTGGCAGATGCCGTGGTACACCATCACCGACAGCTTCGACGCCGACTTCGGCGTGGACGAGTGGCACGGCCACAACGTGTTCATCCGCGACGGCGACCGGATCTTCCGCACCTATTTCATCAACAACCGCGGCGACGAGGCGATGGGCACCACCTGGAGCTACCTCGACCTCACCCCGCTCGGCCGCCAGGAGCTCTGGGAGGACTCGCCGGAGGGCTACCCGCAGACCCCCACGTACAAGTGGTGGAACTGGCACGACAACTACGAGGCCGAGGCCGCGCCCGATCCCAAGTGGGTGGAGGTGTCGGACGCGGGAGAGGAGGCGTTCCGCAACCCCGACGCCCGCGCCACGGCATGAGGTGTCTGTTCGGCGCCGCGCATCCGGCGGCCTGATCGCCATCGGACGAAGCAGGACAGCGGGGGCGCCACCCGGGCCGGGCGGCGCCCCCGCTGTTCATCCGCCTCTCCGCGTTCCGGGCCCGGCAGGATCGGCTTCCTCTTCGTCCCGCCACGATCCCGGTCCGGGGAAGCCCTCGCGCGCGTCAGGCGTACGCCGGGATCAGACCCAGCATCTGCGGGAGAGTCGTCACGGAGACGATCCGGTAGCGCAGCGTCCCCGCGGGCGTCTGCACGGAGACGCGGTCGCCGGCCTTGCGGCCCAGGAGCGCCTGGCCGACGGGCGAGGCGAGGCTCACCTGGTCCTCGTCGAGGTCGATCACGTCCCCGGTGACCAGCGTGTACGAGACGCGCCGGCGATCATCGAGGTTCTGGAGGACGACCGACGAGCCGTAGCCCACCCGGTCGATGGGAAGCGCGCCGCACTCCAGCCCCGCCAGCCCGGCCACCAGCTGGCCCAGACGGCGGATCCTTTCCTGCACCCCCCGCCGCTCCTCCGGGGCGGCGCACACGGCGGTGGCGCCGCCGAGCTCGGCCTCCATATCGTCCGTAAGCTGGCGCGACAGCTGCTCCAGCTCGCTGCCAAGCCGATCCCTCACGTCCGCGATCATCTCCGGCCTCCTGGTTCGGTTGCCCTTCATCCGCTGGTTCCACCCGCCACTCTCCGGCGCGGGCGGAGAAACGCCGCCGGCTCCAGCGCTGGGAACCGGCGACGCTCTATCCCGCAGTCTCGCGGCAACCGGATCCGTTACATCCGCGGAGATGCCGTACGTTGCATCCGGCCGGCGCGGCTCACCTCGAGCAGGAGCAGCCATACCGGATACCCGCAATCACCTGTGCATCCCAAACGCATAGAAAGGACGTCATCCTGAGGCCGGCCACACTGTCATTTCCCTCGCGCGAATGGTTGCAGGCCGAAGGATCTATAGGCGAGTCGCACGTGCGCTGCCGATCTCCTTCGGTATCAGTCTCCGGCAGCGGCGAGCTCCATGGTCGCCTCGGGCTCCACCGCCTCCCGCGTGGGCATCTCCGGGTCCGTGGAGGAGGCCGGAGCGCCGGCTCCGTCCGTGTCGGGCCACGGCGCGAGCGTCCCGGGGAGCACCAGCACGGAGCAGGGGAGACGGTGGAGGAGGATCGCGCGGGCATCCTCCGGGCACCCGGCCGAGCTGGCGACGCCACCCGCCGGCCCCAGCATCACGAGATCCGGCGTCTCTTCGGCGGCCACGCGGAGGATCTCCGTGTGCGGGACCGTGTTCCAGCGAATGCTGCGGCGGATCCGCAGCCGGGCCCGCCACGGGCGCTGGCCGCCCGCCCGGCGGAGCTCGCGATCGAGCTCGGGGGCAAGCTCCCGCCATTCGCGCGGTCCGCTCGTTACGTGGAGGACCCGCAGCTCCGTGGGGGTCGGCGGGTCGAGCGAGCTCAGCCAGTCGCACGCGTGGGCGAGCACGCCCTGCCCGACCTCGGCGGCGGAGAGCGGCAGCAGCACGCGGATGAAGGGGCGATTGAGCGGGTTGCGGACGAGAAGGCAGGGCGCGGCGGCCGCCCCGGCGGCGTCGTGGAGCGCGCGGAGGTGCCGGACCCCTCCCGGCGTGTCCGGATCTCCCGCCCCGAGCACGACCAGGTCCGCTCCGACCTCGCGCGCACGCACCCGCACCGTATCCCCGGCCTGGTTGAAACCGAGCGCGCAGCTCGCGGGCGCCAGCCCGGCGGGGACGACGCGCCGGACCTGCCGCGCGAGCGCGGACTTCGCGTCCTCGATCCGCCTGCCCACGTCCGCCTGGAGAGCGTCCCGCAGCGTCATCCCCACGATCTCCATGGGGTGGACGACGTGGAGCCCGGCACCGCTGCGGATGGCGAGCACGGCGGCGGCAGACAGGGCCCGGTCCGAGGCGGGAGTCAGGTCCGAGACGGCGAGGATCGAGCGCATGAGCCTTTCGAGAGCGGGTCGCGCCGCCTCCGCGCCCCGGCGCATGGATGCGCGAAGCCGCGGCGCCGGGGTCGTCATCGACCCGGCACCGGCGTCCGCGCAGAGCGCCGGCGGCCGACGGGGGCGGCAGCAGGGTCCACCCCTGCTTTCGCCATGCAGTCTCGCCGCCGGCCGGTCCGTTACAGCCCCGCGAGGGGGAGCCTTCCGGTGCGCCGGGGGTAGGACCCGGGGCACTCCACGCAGGCGGCGAGATCCACGCAACCGGCGCGCAGGCGCCTGGAGGAACCCCACGTGATGGCTCGGCAGAGCCCGGTTTCGGCACCGGTTCCCGACGAAGCACCCGCGCCCCGGGCGCCGTCCCGGGACCTGTCGTTCCAGGCGGCGCGCGAGGAGCAGCTCCTCGTGCAGGCGCTTCGCGAGCGCGACGAGGCCGCGTTCGAGCTGGTGCTCGACCGCTACTACGCGCCGATGCTGCGGACCGCGACGATCTACGTGGGGAGCCGTGCGCGGGCGGAGGAGGTGGTGCAGGAGACGTGGCTGGCGGTCCTGGGCGGGATCGACCGCTTCGGCAGCCGCTCGTCGCTGAAGACGTGGATCTTCCGCATCCTGATCAACCGGGCGAAGACCTCGGCCACGCGGGATGCGCGGCTCGTCCCGCTGTCCAGCCTGGGCCGGGGACAGGAGGACGCGGATGGAGGCGGCACCCCATACCCGGCCGATCCCCTGGACGGCTGCCCGCCGGACGCGGAGCCGCTGTTCTCCGGCTCCGCGTCCATGGCCAGGAACCCCGAGGACTGGCTGCTGTCGGATGAGCTGCGGGAGCACATCGAGGCGGCGATCGGGGCACTGCCGGCGAAGCAGCGCGAAGTGATCGTCCTCCGGGACGTGGAAGGGTGGACCCCGGGCGAGGTGTGTAACATGCTGGAGATCTCCGAGTCCAATCAGCGGGTGCTGCTCCACCGGGCGCGGGTCAGGGTCCGCGACGCGCTGGCGCCGTATCTCGTAAATCCTTGAGAATGATGCCCATGGACACCCGGCTGGCTTGCGACGACGTGATGCAGCGCGTTACCGAGTACCTGGACGAGGCGCTTCCGCCCGGTGCGAAGGAGCCCTTCGAACAGCACCTCGCGGAATGCGCGAACTGCACCCGCTACCTCCAGGAAATCCGCCAGACCATCCACCGGCTCGGTGCACTCCCCCGCGAGCCGATGCCCGCCTCGATGAAAGACCGGCTCCTCCAGGCCCTCCACAGCCGGCAATCCGCGTAACCCCCTGTTCTCCTGCCGAATCCGGGAATCCAGTTCGTGCATCCCTCGCCGCATCAACCCGACGTCATCCTGAGGCCGGCCAAACTGTAACTATCGTCTACGCATCTCCGCAGCACGTGATTCGGCGAGGTGCACCGATTCTTCCGCCGGATCTGGTATTGGATACGGCCCCAGGGCCGCGCGAGACGATCCGAGACCCCATGAGCCACGGTCCGGGCGCACCGTGGCCGCGCTGCCTGGTGCGCGTACGGACGGGCCCGGAACCTGCCGGAACGACGCGCCACCCCCGTTGAGCCACCGCGGCATTCCCGTTGGAGATCCAATGCGGCTTCTGACGCTGAAATCGGTACTGGTCGCCACGGACCTCGACGAGGCTTCCCCGTTCGCGCTCCGGACCGCTGCCCGCCTGGCGACGCTCGCCGGGGCCAGCCTCCACCTGGTGCACGTCGCGGATGCGCCGGTCCCGGGTGGCGAGTCCAGGCTGAGGGAGCTGTTCAGGGAAATCGCGCCGGATGCCCCCGGACTCGAGAGCGCCCGGGTCGTCGGCGGCGTCCCAGCGGAGGCAATCGTGGAGCAGGCTGCCCGTGTCGGTGCGGACGTGGTGATTCTCGGGCCTCACCGGCGCGGCACCGGGCAGACGGGAGAGCTGGGGAGCACCGCGGCGAGCATCGTTCGCACGGCCCCGTGTCCGTGCCTCGTCACGGCCACGGAACTGCTCCTGCCCCTGGAGCGGGTCATCGCCGCCATCGATCTGTCGGAGGCGGCCAGCGGGGTGCTGTCGGTCGCCCTGTCGTGGGCGTCGGCGTTGCGCCCGCGGGGTGGGAAGGCGCGGCTCACCGCGCTGCACGTCACCCCGGACCCCGGCGAGGACACCGTGCGGCGGGTGCGCGAGGAGGTCGAGCGGGCTCGCGCGCGCGCCCGGGATGCCTCCTTCGTGGAAATCCACGAGCGGCTGGGTCCCGGCTCGGATCCGGCCGGGGAGATCCTGCGGCTTGCCGCCTCGGACTCCGCCGATCTGCTGGCGGTCGGAACCCGTGGCGCGGCCCCGCCGTCATCGGGTCTGGGCAGCGTGTCGGCGGCCATCGCGCGTGAGACGCCTTGCCCCCTGTTGCTGGTGCCGCCGGCCGCGTGGATGGCTCAGGATGCCGCCCGGGTGTGAGCTCGGCTTGGCGACGTGGGCGCCCGGCCTGTCGGCCGGGTAATCACTTCTACGGCATGGGCGGAGCTTGCGCGAAGGCGTGGAGGGGGTCCCCTCCACGCCTTCGCGTCTTCGCATGTGAGTCCGTCAGGCGGGTGGCGAGCCGCCCTCGCCGGCCTGGTCGGGGTCCCGCGGAGGATTCTTCCCGCTGCGGGCGCCGATCCACAGCGCCCACGCGAAGATCGCCGCGATCACCACCGCGATCGCGACCTCCAGCGGGGGCGCGTCCTGAAAGACGCCCACCGCGAGCATCGACATCATCTTCTTCATCTCCCTGCAGAAGTCGTTGTCCACCCGCCGGCCGGCGGGTGGGAGGTTCAATCAACGCTTCAGCGGGGAGGGGCCGTGGCGTAGTAGGCGGGCCGCTTCGCGCTGCGCGGCACCGGGATGCGAGATGGACGGAGATGCGTCCCGCCCGCTTCGGCCCGGGGGAGCAGCGTGGCGGAGGCGGGGATGAAGGCGGGGGGATGGAGGTCCGGCCCGGAGGCGGGCTGTGCGCCGCGCTTCGGCACGGGCGCCTGGGCCAACGTGCCGCGGTGCGACGCGGCGGCCGCATACACCTCGTCGCGCGGCCGGACGCCGGCGTGCTGCGCGGCGGCGGCGGAGTGGGGATGATGAAGCGCGGGCGCGGCCAGGAGCAGGGCCAGCGCCGCCCGAAGCAGGCGCCGCATTCCGATCTCCCTCATCGCGGCGCGATGCACGCGGGGAGCACCGGGGAGCTCGGGACCCGGGGTGTCCGCCGATGTCGCGAACAGGCCGCCAGGCGCGCGGTGTCGGTCATCTCCGGCGATCCAATCCGCAACTGGCTCCTGGGGTTGAAGTTGCCCGTCCACGCGAGAGCGCGGGACGCACCTAGGGTTTACGCCGCCGGCGGCCCGGCGTTCCCCCGGACCGGCGGATCCGGCCATGCTCCAAACCGGTTCTGGTTACACCGTTACCTCTTCCTGTGGTGCAAGCGCGAAAAGGCCCGGCAACGTAAACCGTTGCCGGGCCTTCCCTTATCTCAGCGCCCGCGGTAGGACTCGAACCTACGACCCCCTGATTAACAGTCAGGTGCTCTAACCGACTGAGCTACACGGGCAAACAAATGCGCCCCGTTTCCGGAGCGGCCCCAAAGTTATAAAAGCGGGGTTGTCGTGTCAACCCGCCGAAGCGCACCCATCTCCCATCCGCTCCGCAGGTTGGATGCTCCTGGGCCGATCGGCTTCGGGATGTTTCGCGGGGGATCGCCCGAGGCGCCCGACGGCACGCCTGGCGCCGCCGACGTGCCGGCCAGACGGCCGCGGATGCCCGGCGTGTCCGGACGAAGGACGCTCACGCCGGGGTGATGCTCGCCACGTCCAGCTCGAAGTCGGGGTTGCTGAAACGGACGGAGGCGCACGGGCCTCCCAGCACGGCCGGCGCGGTGGAGATGTCGCCGGGCGCCTCGATCCGCAGCACGGCCCCGCGCTCCCATGCCCAGTACGTGGCGGGCACCACCCGGCCGCTGGCGCGCAGGCGCACGCGCACCTCCTGCGGGCTGCGGTTCAGCGATGCCCGGTGGCGCGCGTCCCTGGCCACGGGCCCGGCTGCTGCGCCGCGAACCTCTACGTTCGCGTCGGCCGAGAGGTTCAGGCGGAACGACGCCATCGCCGCCGTGCGCGTGCCGGTGCCGGTGCCGGGCGGGAGCAGGTGCCGGTGCGCCCTGAGTGCCAGGTTCTCGTAGAAGTAGTCCACCCGCATGGCGATGGCCGTCGCCGCCGCCACGATCGTCGCCGAGCTCGAGTCCGCGTCGATTCCCCTGGCGAGCACCGCCGCAGCGTCGATGAACGGCTGGTTGTCGGCGATGCTCCGGTCCTCGGCGACGATGTACGCGGCACGCTGGGCGGGATCGACCACCTGGTCCACCCCCCAGCCGGAGATGGCCAGGCCCACGGCGCCGGTCACCGAAACCTGGTTGTACTCCAGCTTGCTCAGCGCCAGCACCAGACGGGCGATGAACGTCCCGCGCGGCGCCTCCTGCGCGATCTCGCACGAGGACGGGAGCACGATGAAGCGATGGTCCCCGGGGAGATTGCGGGCGCGCAGCGTGGCCGCGAGGGTCTCGGGGGTGTAGTCGCCCGCCTGGTCCGGCCCGGCATGCCCGATCAGGAACAGGGTGTCGTTCTGCGTGAGCCCGGCGGCGGCGAGGTCGACGGCCGGGTTGGCCAGCATCAGGATCGAGGGCGCCTGGTGCCTGATCTTGATGGTGATGGCGTTGGTGAGCATGATCCAGTCCGGATTCGCCTCGAGCATGACGACCAGGTTCATCTTTCCCTCCGCGGCATTTCGTCTCCCATTCTCCGGATCCCGTCATCCCGCCGCCCGGAAGCGCATCACCCGCGCCGGTCGCGCCCGGATCGCAAGTTGTCTGAAATCAACGACCTGGCGGCAGTTGGCAGATCGCATCCGCCGCTTCGATGCACCGCGGCGTTACACCGTCTGCATCACCGCGGAAACCGGAGGGCGAAGCGGATCGGCCCGCTCGTCCGGGTCGCGGCGGCGGACCGGTCCGCCGCCGCACGAACTCCCACCAGCGACAAGGTCCTTGTTTCCCAACGGCTTGCAATCGCATCCCGCACGATCCGGGGCGGTTCGCACGGAGAACGGGGCGGGGAACATCCGGCGGCGGGGAGGGTTGAACCCTGCTCATCCCCAGCACATCGGCCCTGATCGCCCAACCCGTTCGCGTGCAACGGGTTCGGGAACGGATCGTGCCCGTGCGCCGGACCTGGATACGCAGGATCGCAGCACAACGAAGGACCGCGGGACCCATGAAGCACACCCTGAACATCGTCCATTGCGCCGGGATCGCGGGCGTGCTCGCCGGCCTGGTCTTCGGCGGCTCCGCGCATGCCGTGCGCGACTTTCCGCGCATGTCGCAGCTGGCGCCGAAGGTGGATCTGGACCCCTTCCGCGCGGTGACGCACGCGGGGATGCTGGTGGCCGCGCGCACCGCCCAGGCGCGGCTGGACGACGGCCGCCCGTGGGCCGCGTGGAACGCCATCCGCGACTTCGCGGGCGACGACGCGGACGAGCTGCCGCCCTCCGTGGCCCTGCTGGCCGCGCGCGCCGCGGCGGGGTGGGACGGCTGGAGCCACGTGCGCCGGCTGCTGGAGGGCCGCGACTGGCTGGCGCGCGAGGACGGCGGCGCCGGGCTGATGCTGCTGGGCCGCGCGGAAGAGGCCGCGCGCGACTGGGACGCCGCCGCCCGCGCCTACCGCGGCTACGCGCGCGCCGCCGCCGGCTCCGACCGGGGGATGGCGTACGCGCGGCTGGGGCGCGTGCTGCGCGCGGCCGGCCACGACCGCGAGGCGGCGGAGGCGTTCGCGAAGGCGGGCGGCGAGCTGCCGGAGGTGGCGGACTGGTTGGCCGCGCTCCGCGCCGATGCGCTGGAGGACGCGGGCGAGGGCGTGGCCGCGCCGGCGTCCGGCTCGGCCGCGGCGCGGGCGTGGGCGGCGCGGGCCGAGGCGCGCTCGCGCTCCGCGCGTGGCGACCGGGCGGGCGCATCCGCGCTGCTGGCGCGCGAGGCGGAGGCCATCGCGGACGACGATCCGTCGCTCGCCGCCGAGCTGCAGGTGCAGCGCGCCCGCATCCTGGCCGGGGAGAAGCGCGCGGCGGAGGTGCGCGGCGAGCTGCGCGCGGCGGCGGCGGACGCGCGGGTGGAGCCGGCGGTGCGCGTCTCCGCGGCGGGAGTGCTGGCCGACCTTCCCGGCGGCCTCTCCGCCGAGGAGCAGGTGGCGCGCGCGGCGGCGTACGAATCGGCGGGGAAGCCGGGGCTCGCGGCGAAGGCGCTGCGCGTCGCCCTTTCCCGCGGCGCGGCGGCGGACGGGGCCACGCTGCTCCGCATCTCCCGCCTGCTGTTCGACGCGGCCGACTACGCGCCGGCGCGGGAGTGGGCGCTGAAGGCGGCGGAGAAGCTGGACGGCGAGGGCGCCGCCGAGGCGGAGCTGATCTCCGCCCGCGCGCTCGTCCGCCGCGGGGAGGAGGACGACGGCGTGGCCGCGCTGCGCCGCCTCATCGAGCGCCGCGCGGGGACGGCGGCCGCGGGATCCGCGTGGTTCCTGCTGGGCGACGCCGCGTCCGACCGCGACGCCGCGATCGCCGGCTACCGCCGCGCCGCCGCATCTCAATCCCCCTTCGCCCGCGAGGCGCAGTACCGCGTGGGCGACCGCTGCCTGAAGGCGGGCGACGACGCCTGCGCCGCGAAGGCGTGGGAGGACTACGCCGCCCGCTGGCCGCGCGGCGAGGAGACGGCGCGGGCCGCGTACATGGCCGGCGTGCTGCACGAGCGCGCGGGCCGCGCCGACCGCGCCCGGGCGATGTACGCCGCCGCCATCGCCGCCGACCCGGTGGACTACTACGCCATCCGCGCGGCCGACCGGCTGGGCGCGGACCCCTTGGCGGACGTCGCCGCGCGCCCGGCCGCCTGGGCGGTGACGGTGGGCGACGACGGCGAGGTGGCGGGCGTCGTCCGGCGCCTGGCCGCGCTGGAGGCCGCGGGCGCGGAGGAGGCGTGGAAGGCGGAGATGGATTCGCAGACGCGCCGCTTCGCCGATCGCCCGTATGCTCTCCTTCTCCTCGCGGAGGGGGTGCGCGACGCGGGGCACACGGTCGACGCCATCCGCATCGGCCGGCGGCTGCTGGAGATGCGCGGCGGCGCGTGGGACCTTCGGCTGCTGCGCGTGGTCTTCCCCTTCCCCTACCGCGAGATCCTGGCGGACGAGGCGGAGCGCTCGGACATCGATCCCTGGCTGCTGGCGGGGCTGGTGCGGCAGGAATCGTCGTTCAACCACGAGGCGCGCTCGTGGGTGGGCGCGACGGGATTGTCGCAGATCATGCCGTCCACCGGGGCGTGGCTGGCGCCGGCGGCGGGAGTGAAGAGCTACGATCCCTCGCTCCTGGCCGTCCCCGAGATCAACCTGCGGATGGGCGCGCGCTACCTGCGCGACCAGCTGCGGCGCTACCGCGGCGCGCGCGACCTGGCGCTGGCGGCGTACAACGCGGGCCCCGGCCGCGCCGACCGGTGGAAGAGCGAGCTGGGCTACGGCCGCGACGTGGACGCCTTCCGCGAGAAGATCCCCTTCGCCGAGACGCGCGAGTACGTGAAGGTGGTGATCCGCAACGCCGAGGTGTATCGCCGACTGTACGGGCCCAGCCGCTCGCCCGGGCTGGCGGACGGGGAGCGGTAGGCAGGGGACAGGGATCATACCAATCCGGCATAAGTATCAGTGCATCCAGCCAAATCACGTGCTGCGGCGCCGATAGATCCTTCGGCCTGCAACCTCTCGTGTAGACGCTGATTTCGGTGTGGCCGGCCTGAATAGAAAGTTCGCGGCCTGGCCCCCCACCGGCGACTGAAGTCGCAGCAACAACTACGGGAAGCCTCGCAAACTGCGCGAGGCTGATCCGCTCATTCTGTGGCATCAGCGCTCACGACCAATC
>NZ_DATIND010000101.1 GCF_035474595.1 Longimicrobium sp. | reverse complement strand
GCCGCTCGCCTCCGCCAGGAGCGCCTCGACGCGGCCCGCCAGCTCCGCCAGCGTCGGCGCCTCGAACACCGCGCGCAGCGGCAGTTCGGTCTGGAAGACCTCCCGCACCCGGGAGACGAGCTGCGTCGCGAGCAGCGAGTGCCCTCCCAGGTCGAAGAAGTTGTCGTCCCCGCCAACCCGTTCCACTCCCAGCACTTCCGCCCAGATCCCCGCCATCCGCTCCTCGGCGGGGGTGCGCAGCGCCACGTACGTTTCCCCGCGCGAGCCGGGCATGTCGGGCGCAGGGAGGGCGCTGCGGTCCACCTTGCCGTTGGCGGTGACGGGAAGCGCCTCCAGCACCACGAAGGCGCTGGGCACCATGTACTCCGGCAGACGCGCCCGGGCGGTCTCGCGAAGCGCCGGGACGAGCGCGCGCACGCGGCGGCCCCACTGCGGGTCGTTCGCAAAGCTCTCCCACGGCCGCTCCGCATCCACGGCTTCGGGGAACCGAGCGACCCCGCCGGCCGGATGGAAGAGCACGTCCAGCGTGCCGGACGCGCCGGGGCGCACCTCGATTCCCCGCCCCAGCTCGTCGGCCAGGGCGAACAGCGCCTCGGGGGCGATCCCGCCTGCGTCCTCGGCCGAGAGCACGCGCACGGCCGCCGCGTCGGCTGCTTCACCGCCGGCCGATACGAGCTCGTACGCGCGGACGTGCTCGCGGACCCGCGCGTCGGGCACGCCACGAACGAGCAGCGCCCGGCTGGCCTCCACCGCCAGCGCGCGAAGCCCGGCCGCGTCCTCTCCGCCCCACTCCCGTACGACGGGTGCCGTAGCGGCGGCAGCGGCCACGTCCAGGTGGAGGACAACGTCGTAGCGGAAGCGTGAGACCTCGTTGTCGTACTTACCCCGCTTCACCTGCACTTCGACGCGGCCGAGGCGGGGGATGCGCGCCCGGAGCGCCTCGAACAGCGCCGGATCCAGCAGCAGCTCCTGCTCCTCCACGATCCCGCGCCGCACCCGGTCCAGCAGGCGCCCGGCGGCGAGGTCGTCGGGTGCGCGGGCGAGCTCCACCGAGGCGTGGAAGGCACCCGCCAGCGGCAGGCTGCGCACGTCACCCACGAAGATCCGCCCGCCCGGCCGCAGCGCCGCGGCCGCGCCCTCCAGCACGCGCAGCAGGTAGTCCAGGTCCGGGAAGTACTGCGCGACCGAGTTGACGACCACCAGGTCGAGCCCCGCCCCCGCGTAGTCGTCCAGCCGGTCGGCCTCGCGCTCGGAGAGCGAGATCTGCGGGAGCCCCGCGGCATGCCGGCGCACGTGCTCCAGCGCCACCCCCGAGAAGTCGGTCCCGTGGTAGGCCCGCGTGTGCGGCGCCACGCGGAACAGCAGCAGCCCCGTCCCGCACCCGACCTCCAGCACCCGCTCCGGACGCAGCGCCAGGACGCGCTCCGCCGTGTGCTCGACCCACGCGCGCATCTCCTCGCGCGGGATCGGCTCGCCCGTGTAGCTGCTGTTCCACCCCCTAAGCTGCAGGGTCGGGTCTTCTTCCCCTTCGTCCTGTGCGTAGGTGTCGTCGAAGAGCGTTTCCCACTCGGCCACCTGCTCCTTGCCGCCGCCGGCGGTCTCGACGCCCTCCGCGCTCGGGACGACGTAGGCGACCAGGCGCCTGTCCCCCGGCGCGTCCTCCCGCGCCAGCACCACGGCCTCCCGGACGCCGGGCTGGCCGCGCAGCACGGCCTCCACCTCGCCGGGCTCGATGCGGAAGCCGCGGACCTTCACCTGCTCGTCGGCGCGCCCCAGGAACTCCAGGACGCCGTCCGGGCGCCAGCGGGCGCGGTCGCCCGTACGGTAGGCCCGCTCGCCTTCGATAGAGACGAACTTCTCGGCGTTCAGCTCCGGCCGGCCCAGGTAGCCGCGCGCGACGCCGCCGCCGGAGATCCACAGCTCCCCCGGGACGCCCAGGGGTGCGAGCTCGCCGCGGGGACCGCACACGCGCAGACGGACGCCGGGGAGCGGCGACCCGAGCGGGTGCCCCTCGACGGCGCCCTCCGCGGGCACGGCATACGTGGCGCAGATGATGGCCGCCTCGGTGGGACCGTACAGCACCACCGTCCCCGCGTCGGGGAAAATCTCGCGCATCTCCGCGAGCAGGTCGGGCGGCACCGTGTCCCCGCCCACCAGCAGGAGCCGCAGCGAGGGCAGCGTCCGCCCGCCGCGCGCGGCCTCCACCACCTGCCGCATCAGCGCGGGGACGGCGTGCAGCACGCTCACGTCTGCCGCGGCCTCCACCAGCGTCTCCGGGTCCCGCGCGACCTCGTGCGGGATGATCCGCACCGCACCCCCGGCCAGGAGCGGCGTGACCAGCTCCAGCAGCGAGATGTCGAACGAGGTCGAAGCGAGCGCCGCCACCACGTCGCCGGGGGCGAAGCCGAGCGTTTCGAGGCTGGCGCGCAGGGTGTGGGTGAGCTGCGCGTGCTCCAC
>NZ_DATIND010000100.1 GCF_035474595.1 Longimicrobium sp. | reverse complement strand
GTGCTGCTCGCCGCGCTGGACCTGCTGCTGGCGCGCTGGTCGGGGCAGGAGGACGTGGTCGTCGGCACGCCCATCGCCAACCGGACGCGGCGCGAGACCGAGGGGCTGATCGGCTTCTTCGTCAACACGCTCGCGCTGCGCGCCGATCTGTCCGGCAACCCGTCGTTCCAGGCGCTGCTGGGACGGGTGCGGGAGGGGACGCTGGGGGCGTACCAGCACCAGGAGGTGCCCTTCGAGCGCCTGGTCGACGAGCTGCGGGTGGAGCGCTCCCTGAGCCACACGCCGCTCTTCCAGGTGATGTTCTCGCTCGTCGACGGCGCCGATGCCGCGCGGCCGTTCGGCGGCCTGGCGGTGGAGCCGTACCCGTGGGGTGCGGGCGTGGCGAAGTTCGATCTGGACGTGATGGCGATGGAGCGGGACGGCGAGCTGGGGATAGGGTTCACCTGGCGCGAGGAGCTGTGGGACGCGTCCACGCTGGAGCACGTGGCCGCCGCGTACGCCCTGCTGCTGGAGGCCGCGGCCGCGGACCCCGGGCGCCCCGTGCTCGCTCTTCCGCTCGTTTCGGAAGCGGAGCGGGAGAGCCTGCTGGCGGCGTCGAGCGGCCCGCTGCGCGACTACCCGGCGGGGCTCTGCGTGCACGACCTGTTCGGGAGCCAGGCGGCGCGCACGCCGCACGCGGTCGCGCTCTCCTGGCGCGGCGAGCGGCTGACGTACGCGGAGCTGGAGGCGCGGGCGAACCGGCTCGCCAACCACCTGCGGCGCCTCGGCGTAGGCCCGGAGACCCGGGTGGGCATCTGCCTGGAGCGCGGCCCGGAGCTGGTGGCCGCCATGCTGGGCGTGCTGAAGGCCGGGGGCGCGTACGTGCCGCTGGATCCGGCGTACCCTCGCGAGCGCCTGGCATACATGCAGGAGGACGCGGGGGTCACGCGGGTCATCACCGGCTCGGCCCTCGCGGATCGCCTGCCGGAGAACGCGGCCGGGGTGCTGCTGCTCGACGTGGAGCGCGACGCGATCGCGGCGGAATCCGCCGCCGCGCCGGAGAGCGGCGCCGTCCCCGAAAACCTGTCGCACGTGATCTTCACCTCGGGCTCCACGGGGAGACCGAAGGGGGTGATGATCCGCCACGCCTCGGCCGTCGTCCTGCTGCACTGGCTGCGGGAGACGGTCACTGACGAGGAGCGCTCGTCGGTGCTCTTCTCCACCTCGATCAACTTCGACGTCAGCGTCGCCGAGGTCTTCGGCACCCTCTGCTGGGGCGGAAAGCTGGTGATCGCCGAGAACGCGCTGGAGCTGGCGACGCTCGGAGAAGAGGTCGTCTACGCCAGCATGGTTCCCAGCGCGGCGGCGGAGCTGCTGAAGAGCGGCGGCATCCCGGCGTGCGTGAAGACGCTGAACCTGGGCGGCGAGGCGCTGCCGAACGACTTGGCGCAGGGGCTGTACGCGCTGGGAACGGTGGAGAACGTCGGCAACCTCTACGGGCCCACGGAAGACACCACCTACTCCACGTACCACCGGGTTCCGCGCGGCGCGGACCAGGTGCTGATCGGCACCCCGGTGGCGAACACGCGGGCGTACGTGCTAGACGCGCACCTGCAGCCCGTGCCGGCGGGTGTGGCCGGCGAGCTCTATCTCGCGGGTGACGGGCTGTCGCGCGGCTACGCGAACCAGCCCGCGCTGACGGCGGAGCGTTTCGTTCCCTGCCCGTTCGGCGCGCCGGGCGGCCGGATGTACCGGGTGATGGACCGCGTTCGCTGGCGCACCGACGGAGCGCTGGAGTACCTGGGCCGCACCGACTTCCAGGTGAAGGTGCGCGGCTTCCGCATCGAGCCGGGCGAGATCGAGGCGGTGCTGCGCCGGGCGCCCGGTGTCGGCGACTGCGCCGTCGTCGCGCGCGAGGACGTGCCGGGCGACCGGCGGCTGGTGGCGTACGTGGTGGGCGGGGCGAAGGCCGGGGCGCTGCGCGACCACCTGCGCCAGAGCCTGCCGGAGTACATGGTGCCGGCGGCGTTCGTCCCGCTGGACGCGCTGCCGCTGACGCCCAACGGCAAGCTGGACCGCAAGGCCCTGCCCGTGCCGGAGTTCGCGCCGGCGGAGGAGAGGTACGTGGCGCCGCGCCGGCCCCTGGAGGCGGTGCTGGCGGGGATCTGGGCCGAGGTGCTGGGGTGCGCCCGCGTGGGGGTGAAGGAGAACTTCTTCGACCTCGGCGGGCACTCCCTCCTGCTCGTGAAGGTGCAGGCGCGCCTTCGCGAGACGCTGGACCGGAAGATTCCGGTCGTCGACCTCTTCCGTTTTCCCACGGTGGCGGCGCTGGCCGAGCACCTGGGGGGCGAGGTGGAGGGCGCCGGAGAGCCGCAGGCGGGCCCGGAGGGGCGCCGGCGGCGGGGACGCGACCGCGCCGCCGTCCGGCGGGCGCTGGCGGGGCAGAGCGGGGCAACGACACACGACGGAGATGATACATGAGCGAGCCAATCGGGGCCGTGGCGGTGATCGGGATGGCGGGGCGCTTCCCCGGCGCGGGCGACGTGGAGCGGTTCTGGGAGAACCTGCGTGCCGGCGTGCACTCCATCACCTTCTTCGACGCGGAAGAAGGGGACGACCCGGCGCACGTGCCCGCCGCGGGGGTGCTGGAGGGGATCGACCGCTTCGATGCCGCCTTCTTCGGCTTCAACCCGCGCGAGGCGGAGATGCTGGACCCGCAGCAGCGCCTTTTCCTCGAGACCGCCTGGGAGGCGCTGGAGAACGCCGGGCACGTGCCGGGGAGCGAGGACGAGGCGGTGGGCGTCTACGCCGGGTCGGCGCGCAGCGACTACCTGGCCCTCCACCTGCTCACCCGCCCCGACGTGGTGGAGTCGGCGGGGCACTTCGCGATGGAGCTCCTGAACGAACGGACCTTCCTTCCCTCGCGCACGTCCTACAAGCTGGACCTGCGCGGTCCCGCCATCAACGTGCAGACGGCGTGCTCCACGGGGCTGGCGGCCATCCACCTGGCGTGCCAGGCGCTCGCGGCCGGCGAGTGCGACCTGGCGGTGGCGGGGGGCGTGCGGGTGGGGTTCAGCAGGGGGCACCGCTACACCCCGGGGGGGATCGTGTCGCCCGACGGGTACTGCCGCGCCTTCGACGCCCGCGCGGCCGGCACCGTGGGCGGGAGCGGGATCGGGGTGGTGGTGCTCCGGCGGCTGGCCGACGCGCTGGCCGACGGCGATCCGGTGCGCGCGGTGATCCTCGGCTCCGCCGTCAACAACGACGGCGCGCAGAAGGTGGGCTTCACCGCCCCCAGCGTGGACGCGCAGGCCGAGGTCATCGAGGAGGCGCTGGCGATCGCCGGGGTGGACCCGGAGACGGTGGGGTTCGTGGAGGCACACGGGAGCGGGACCGAGCTGGGCGACCCCGTGGAGGTGGCCGCCCTCACCCGGGCCTTCGGAGAGGTGGGGCGCACGGGGTACTGCGCCCTGGGGTCGGTGAAGACCAACGTCGGCCACCTGGACGCCGCGGCGGGGGTGGCGGGGTTCGTCAAGGCGGTCCTCGCCCTGGAGCACGGCGAGGTCCCCCCCTCCCTCCACTTCAGCGAGCCGAACCCGCAGATCGACTTCGCCGGCTCCCCCTTCTTCGTCAACTCCGGCCTTCTCCCCTGGCCGGACGGCGGCGACGGCCCCCGGCGCGCCGGGGTCTCCTCGCTGGGGATCGGGGGGACCAACGTGCACGTGGTGCTGGAGGAGGCGCCCGCGCCGAAGCCGTCCGAGCCGGCGCGGGCATGGAGCCTCCTCACCCTCTCGGCCCGCACCCCGGCCGCGCTGGAGGCGGCCACCGACCGGCTGGCGGCGCACCTGCGCGCCCACCCGGAGCAGGAGCTGGCCGACGTCGCCTGGACGCTGCAGACCGGGCGGAAGGCGTTCGCGCACCGCCGCACGCTGGTGGCGCAGGGCGGCGAGGGCGCCGTCCGCGCGCTGGAGCGGCGCGCTTCCGGGCAGGTCTTCGACGCGGAGGCGCCCGAGGGCGGGCAGCGCGTCGCCTTCATCTTCCCCGGCCTGGGCAACCACTTCCCGGGGATGGGGAAGGGCCTCTACGAGACCGAGCCCCTGTTCCGCGAGACGGTGGACCGCTGCGCCGAGATCCTTCGCCCGTACCTGGGGATGGACCTGCGCGACGCCCTGTACCCGGCCGACGGCCCGGCGCCGGCGGCCGAGGCCCCCGCCGGGCTGGACCTGCGCGCCATGCTGGGGCGCGCCGGCGGCGACGACGAGATGGGGATGCTGGACAGCACCCGGCTGGCCCAGCCGGCGCTGTTCGTGACCGAGTACGCCCTGGCCCAGCTCTGGATGAGCTGGGGAGTGCGCCCCGAGGCCATGGTCGGCCACTCGCTGGGCGAGTACGTCGCCGCCACGGTGGCCGGCGTCTTCTCGCTCGAGGACGCGCTGATGCTGGTGGCCGAGCGCGCCCGCCTCATCGACCAGACCCCGCCGGGGGGGATGATGGGGCTGATCAAGACCGCCGAGGAGGCCGCCCCCTACCTGCGCGCCCACGGGCTGGCGATCGGCGCGCACAACGCCACCAACATCAGCGTGGTCTCCGGTCCCAAGGCGGCCGTGGACGCGCTGCAGGCGGAGATGACGGCGCGCGGCGAGTCGGTGCGGCGCCTTCCAACGCGGCACGCCTACCACTCGCCGATGATGGCGCCGGTGGCGGAGCGCCTGGCGGAGCTGCTGCGCGGGGTGCGCCTTTCCCCGCCCACCATCCCCTTCGCCTCCAACGTGACCGGGGACTGGATCCGCCCCGACGAGGCCACCGACCCGGCGTACTGGACGCGGCACCTGGTGCAGACGGTCCTCTACTCCGCCGGGGTGGAGACGCTCGCCCGCGACGGCTTCCGCCTCTTCCTGGAGGTGGGCCCCGGGAACACGGTGGGCGGGCTGGCCCTCCAGCTCGACTGCTGGGGCGACACGCCGGCCTCGCTGGTGGTCGCCCTCCCCCACCGCTACGAGCGCCACCCCGAAGACGCCTTCATCCTGGGCGCGGCCGGCCGGCTCTGGGCGGCGGGGGCCCCGGTCGACTGGGAGGCGGTGCACGCGCACGAACGGCTGCGGCGCGTCGCGCTCCCCACCTACCCCTTCCAGCGTGAGCGCTTCTGGGTGGAGCCGGGTTCGGCGGCTGCCCTCGCGAGTCGCGGGGGCCAGGCTGTGGAAAGGCGGTCCGGCCCGGCGGGGTGGATGTACCTCCCGGTCTGGCGGCGCGCCGCGCTTCCCGCGCGGCCCCCCGCTGAGGCCGCTGAGGCCGCGGAGGCCGCGGAGGCCGCGGAGGCCGCGGAGTGGCTGGTGCTGGCCGACGGCACGGGGATCGGAGGGCGGCTGGCCGGGCGGCTGGAGAGCCTGGGGCACACCGTGGCCGTGGTGGAGGCCGGCGCGGGCTTCGCCCGTTCGGGCGACCGCGGCTGCACGGTGCGCCCGGGCTCGGCGGAAGACCTGGCCGCGCTGCGCGACGCCCTGTCGAGGGAGGGCGTTCGTCCCCGCCGCGCCGTGGTCCTCTGGGGGATCGACCCGGAGGGCGGCGAGGGTCCCGAGGCGTTCGCCCGGGCGTACGCGCGCGGGTACGCCACCGTGGCCGCCCTGGCGGCGACCTTCGCCCGCGAGGCGGACGGGGGGCCGTTCCAGCTCCTGGTGGCCACCGAGGGGGTGCGCGACGTGGCCGGCGGCGAGGTCGTCCGCCCCGAGCGCGCCGCCGTGCTGGGCGCCTGCCTGGCGCTCCCGCAGGAGCTGGCGCACGTCGTCTGCCGCACGGTGGACGTACGCCCCGGCGCCCCCGGCGACGAGCGCCTGGTGGAGCAGCTCCTGGCCGAGGCCCTGGCCGACGCCGCGGACACCGAGGTGGCGCTCCGGGGCGGGCGGCGCTGGGTGCTGGGCTACGAGGCGGCGCCCCCCGGCGCGGGCGCCGTGGCGTTCCGTCCCGGCGGCGCCTACCTGGTTTCCGGCGGGATGCCCGCGGGCACCGGGGTGCTGGCCGAGCACCTGGCGGAGGT
The DNA here is from genome assembly GCF_035474595.1 of Longimicrobium sp. Classification (NCBI taxonomy): domain Bacteria; kingdom Pseudomonadati; phylum Gemmatimonadota; class Longimicrobiia; order Longimicrobiales; family Longimicrobiaceae; genus Longimicrobium; species Longimicrobium sp. Next base: position 17,334 of record NZ_DATIND010000100.1, on the reverse strand, counting down.
GGGCGCGCGCCTGGCCGTGCTGGTGCACCCCTCCTTCCCCGGGCGCGAGGCGTGGGACGGTCTCCTCGCCGCGCCCGACGGCGGGGGCGGTGCCGGGCAGACGATCCGGGGGATCCTGGCCGCCGAGGCGCGGGGCTCTGCGCCCCTCCTCCTCCGCGCCGACCCGCGCGACGCCGCGGCGCTGCGCGGCGCGGTGGCGGCGGCCGTGGAGGCGTTCGGGGGGCTGCACGGCGTGGTCCACGCCACCCAGGGCGTGGCGGTCGAATCCGCCCCGCTGGCCGAGGCGCGCTCCGCCGCGGCCGGGATGGAGCTGGGCCGCCTGACGCGCGAGCTGGCCGCGCTCGAGGAGGCCACGGCGGAGCTCCCGCTCGACTTCCTCGTCCTCCAGAACTCGATCTTCTCGGTGTTCGGCGGGCCGGGGCTGGCCGCGACCACCGCGGGGTTCGTGCTGGGCGACGCCTGGGCCGAGCGGTGCGCGGCCCGGGGGCGGCGCTGGACCAGCGTGAGCTGGGACCGCTGGGAGGAGGAGGGAGGCTCCGCGGCCCTTTCCGCGGGCGCCATCCCGCGCGCCGACGGCGTCCGGGTGTTCGAGACGCTGGCCGCCCTGGCCGGCGAGCCGCGGGTGGTGGTCTCGCCCCAGGACCTGCACGCACGCCTGGAGCGCATTCGTGCCCCGCGCGGCGCGGCCCAAGCCGGCGAGGGCGGCGACGCGCTTCCCGAGGCGGGGCTGCACGAGCGCCCCGCCTCGGCCGGCGAGTACCTGGAACCCAGCGGCGAGGCCGAGGAGCTGCTCGCCGGGATCTTCCGCGACCTGCTGGGGATCCGGGAGATCGGGACGCGCGACTCCTTCTTCGACCTGGGGGGCCACTCGCTCCTGGGGCTGCAGGTGCTCAGCCGGGTGCGCGAAACCTTCCAGGTGGACCTCCCCCTGCGCGCGATCTTCGAGGCGCCCACCGTGGCCGGGCTGGCCGCGCTGGTCGACGAGATGATCCTCCAGGAGCTGGGGGAGATGAGCGATGAAGAGGCCGAGTCCGCCCTGGCGGGGGTGGGCGGCGCCTTCGATCCGGACACTACAACGGTACGATGACCCAGCCGATCCTCTCCGAGCTTTCTCCGGCCAAGCGCGCGCTGCGCGAGGCCCGCCTGCGCGGCCGCTACCAGGAGGCGCCCATCCTCCCCCGCGCGGGGACGGAGGACGCGCCGCTCTCGCCCGCCCAGGAGCGGCTCTGGTTCGTGGACCGGATGTTCCCGGGGAGGACGGTGTACACCCTGGTGGCCGCCCTGCGGCTGCCGGGCATGCTCGACGAGGCGGTGCTGGAGCGCGCCATGGCCGAGGTGGTACGCCGGCACGACGTGCTCCGCACCACCTTCCGCGAGGTGAACGGCGCTCCGGTCCAGGTGATCGCTCCGTTCACCGGCTTCGCGCTCCCGGTGGAGGACCTTTCGACGCTCCCCGCCGGGGCGCGCGATGCAGAGGTGCGGGCGCGCGTGGCCCGCGAGCGGGCGCACGTCTTCGACCTCGAAACGGGCCCGCTCTTCCGCGCCTCGCTCCTGCGGCTGGATGCCGGGGAGCACGTGCTGCTGCTGTGCATCCACCACATCATCTGCGACGCGTGGAGCATGGGGGTGTTCGAGCGCGAGCTCTCCATGCTGTACGACGCCTATCGTGAGGGGTGGGACTCGCCCCTCGCGCCGCTCCCCGTGCAGTACGCCGACTACGCCGCCTGGCAGCGCGCGCAGCCGCCTGCGGCGGAGGAGCGGCACCTGGCGTACTGGAGGCGCCAGCTCGCGGGGGCGCCGGAGCTGCTGGAGCTGCCGACCGACCGGCCGCGGACGCCGGCCCCCTCCTTCCGCGGCGCCCAGGTGCCGCTGGAGGCGCCGCTCGCGGTGCTGGACCGCCTCCGCGCGCTGGCGACCGCCCAGGGCGCCACGCTGCACATGGTGCTGATGAGCGCCTTCCAGGTGCTGCTGGCCCGGTACGCCGGTACGCCGGACGTCTCGACCGGGATCGCCGTGCTGGGGAGGTCGCGCCGCGAGGTCGAGGGGCTGATCGGGATCTTCGTGAACACCCTGGTGCTGCGCACCGACCTTTCCGGCGACCCCGCCTTCCGCGCGGTGGTGGGCCGGGTGCGCGAGGCCGCACTCGACGCCTACCAGCACCAGGACGTGCCGTTCGAGCGGGTGGTGGCGGAAGTGCGCCCCCAGCGCAGCCTCAGCCACTCCGCGCTCTTCCAGGTGCAGTTCCAGCTGGACGAGTCGGCCAGCACCGCCGGTGCGGCCGGGCCCCCCGCCGACGCGGGCGGGCTCCGGCCGGAGCCGTTCGCGAGCGACCCGGCGGACTCCACGCAGGTCGACCTCACCCTCATGCTCCAGACCCACGCGAGCGGCCTTTCCGGCTCGCTGGAGTACGCCACGGACCTGTTCGACGAGGCAACCGTCCGGCGGATGGCGCGGCACCTGGAGCGGGTGCTGGAGCAGGTCGCCGAGAACGCGGACGTTCGGCTCTCGCAGCTGGAGCTGCTCGGTGGGGCGGAGCGCGAGCAGGTGCTGGGGGACTGGAACCGGACGGAGCGCCTGGTCTCCGACCCGCCAGCCCACGCGCTCTTCGCCGAGTGGGCGCGCCGCGCTCCGGATGCCGTCGCCCTGCTGGACGGCGGGGAGGCGGTGACCTACGGCGCACTGGACCGGCGCGCGGCCGTCCTCGCCCGGCACCTGCGCGAGCTGGGGGTGGGGCCCGAGACGCCGGTGGGCCTGTGCATGGAGCGCACGCCCGAGCTGCTGGTGGGGGTGCTGGGGATCTGGAAGGCGGGGGGCGCCTACGTCCCCCTCGACCCCAGCTACCCGGCGGAGCGGCTGGCGTGGATCATCGCCGACGCGGCGCTTCCGGTGGTGGTCGCCACGGGGAGGACGGCCGGGGCGCTGCCGGAGCACGGAGCCGCCCTCGTGCGGGTGGACCAGCTCGCGGAGACGTCGCAGGAGACGGAGCCGGAGGTGACTGTCTCCGACGCGGGGCTGGCCTACGTCATCTACACCTCCGGCTCCACCGGCCGCCCCAAGGGGGTGCTGGTGCGGCACGGCTCGCTGTCGAACCTGCTGGCCGCCACGCGCGAGGCGTTCGGCGCCGGCCAAGGCGACGTGATGCCGGCGCTGGCGTCGTACGCCTTCGACATCTGGCTCTTCGAGGCGCTGCTGCCGCTCACCTCCGGGGCCGCGGTGCGCCTGGTGGGGCGCGAGCGGGTGCTGGACGTGCCCGCGCTGGTGGAGGAGATCGCCGACGCCACGCTGGTGCACGCCGTTCCCGCGCTGATGCGGCAGGTGGTCCAGTCGGAACGCGAGACGCCCCGGCTCGCCCGGCTGCGGCGCGCCTTCGTGGGCGGCGACCGCGTCCCCGCCGACCTGCTGGCGGAGATGCGGGAAGCGCTCCCCCAAGCGGAGACGCACGTCCTGTACGGCCCCACCGAGGGAACCATCCTGGCCTCCACGCACCCGGTGCCGGAGGACGGGATCGTGGAGGGGCACCCGATCGGCCGCCCGCTGGGGAACGTGCGCCTGTACGTGTGCGATCTGTCCGGCAGCCCGCAGCCGGCCGGCGTTCCGGGCGAGCTCCTGATCGGCGGGGCGGGGGTGGCGCGCGGCTACCTGGGGCGTGCGGGGCTGACGGCGGAGCGCTTCGTCCCGGACGCATTCGGCGGCGAGCCGGGTGCCAGGCTGTACCGCACCGGCGACCGGGCGCGCTGGCGGGCGGACGGGACGCTGGAGTACCTGGGCCGCACCGACTTCCAGGTGAAGGTGCGCGGGTTCCGCGTCGAGCCGGGCGAGATCGAGGGGGCGCTGCGGCGGAGCGAGGGCGTGGCCGACTGCGTGGTCGTGGCGCGCGAGGACGTGCCCGGCGAGACGCGGCTGGTGGCGTACGTCGTCGGGACGGTCGAGGCGAACGAGCTGCGCGAGCACCTGCTCCGCGAGCTCCCGGAGTACATGGTGCCGGCGGCGTTCGTCCCGCTGGAGGCGCTGCCGCTGACCCCGAACGGCAAGCTGGACCGCAAGGCGCTGCCGGCGCCGGAGGGGGATGCGTACGCGCGGCGGAGCTACGAGGCACCGCTGGGCGAGGTGGAGGAGGCGCTGGCCGGGATCTGGGCCGAGGTGCTGGGCGTGGAGCGGGTGGGGCGGTGGGACCACTTCTTCGAGCTGGGCGGGCACTCGCTCCTGGCCATCCGGCTGCTCGAGCGGATGCGGCGCGCGGGGCTGCACATGGAGGTGCGGGCGCTGTTCGCCACGCCGGTGCTGGCCGAGCTGGCGCTGTCGGTGGGCCAGGCGTCGCAGGAGGTAGAGGTCCCGCCGAACGCGATCCCGGAGGCGTGCGAATCCATCACGCCCGGGATGCTGCCGCTGGTGGAGCTCACGCAGGGGGAGATCGACCGGATCGTGGGCGGCGTGCCGGACGGCGCCGCGAACGTGCAGGACATCTACCCGCTGGCCCCGCTGCAGGAGGGGATCCACTTCCACCACCTGCTGTCGCGGGAGGGTGATCCGTACCTGACGCCGAGCGTGATCGAGTTCGACACCCGCGCGCGCCTGGACCGGTTCCTGGCGGCGCTGCAGGCGGTGATCGATCGCCACGACATCCTGCGCACGGCGGTGGCCTGGGACGGGCTGCGCGAGCCGGTGCAGGTCGTCTGGCGGCACGCGCCGCTGCCGGTGGAGGAGGTGGAGCTGGATGGGGAGGCCGGTGCGGCCGAGCAGCAGCTGTGGGCGCGCTACGACCCCCGGCACTACCGGATGGACGTGACGCGGGCGCCGCTGCTGCGGGCGGTCATCGCCGAGGACCGCGCGCAGGGCCGGTGGCTGCTGCTGATGCTCACGCACCACCTGACGAGCGACCACGAGACGATGGGGGTGCTGCTGGAGGAGCTCGCGGCGCACCTGCAGGGCCGCGAGCGGGAGCTTCCGGCGCCGCTGCCCTTCCGCAACTACGTGGCACGGGCGCGCCTGGGGGTGAGCCGCGAGGAGCACGAGCGGTTCTTCCGCGGGCTCCTGGGCGACGTGGAGGAGCCGACGGCGCCGTACGGGGTGCTGGACGTGTGGGGGGAGGGGCATGGGCTCGAGGAGGCGTGGCTTCCCGTAGACCACGACCTCGGTGCGCGGCTGCGCCAGCGGGCGCGGACGCTGGGGGTGAGCGCGGCCAGCCTGTGCCACCTGGCGTGGGCGATGGCGCTGTCGCGGCTGACCGGCCGGCGGGACGTGGTCTTCGGGACGCTGCTCTTCGGCCGCATGCAGGGCGGGGAGGGCGCCGACCGGGTGATGGGTCCGTTCATCAACACGCTGCCGGTGCGGATCGACGTCGGCGCGGAGGGGGCCGAGGCGGCGGTGCGGCGCACGCACGCCCTGCTGGCGGACCTGCTGCGGCACGAGCACGCCTCCCTCGCGCTGGCGCAGCGCAGCAGCGGCGTGGCGGCCCCCGCGCCGCTGTTCACCTCGCTGCTGAACTATCGCTACAGCGGCGGGGCGAACCGGTCGCAGGAGGAGGAGGAGGACACGGCGGAAGGCATGCGGGGCATTCGCGCGGAGGAGCGGACGAACTATCCCGTGGGGGTCTCGGTCGACGACCTGGGAGAGGGCTTCTCGCTGGAGGCGCAGGTGGTGGCTCCGGCCGACGCGGAGCGGGTGTGCCGGATCATGCACACGGCGCTGGAGCGGCTGGTCGACGCGCTGGAGGTCTCGCCCGGACGCGCGATCGGGAGCATCGACGTGCTGCCGGAGGCGGAGCGCGCGCTGGTGCTGGAGGCATGGAACGGGGCGGCGGCCGAGGTTCCGGCGGAGCTGTGCGTCCACGAGCTGTTCGAGGCGCAGGCGGCCAGAACGCCCGACGCGGTGGCCGTGCGCTTCGAGGCGGAGTCGCTCACCTATCGCGAGCTGAACGCGGCCGCCAACCGGCTGGCGCGGCGTCTCCGCGCGGCGGGCGTGCGCCCCGAGGCGCCCGTCGGGGTGATGCTGGAGAGATCGGCGGAGCTGGTGGTGGCGCTGATGGCGGTGCTCAAGTCCGGCGGCGCGTACCTGCCGCTGGACCCGGCGCTCCCCGCCGCCCGCCGCGCCGCGCTGCTGGCCGACGCGGGCGCCGCCGTGCTGGTGACGCGCGGGTCCGGGCTGGAGGGCTTCGCCGGAGCGATCGTCTCCCCCGCGGAGGCGGCAGGCGAGGATGGGAGCGGCCTGGGGATTGGCGTACCGGCCGGGGCGCTGGCGTACATCATCTACACCTCCGGCTCCACCGGCCGCCCCAAGGGCGTGGGCGTGGCGCACGCCGAGGCCGCCGCGCACTTCCTCGCGGCGGCGGCGGCGTACGGGCTGACGCCCGCGGACCGGATGCTCCACTTCTCCGCGGCGGGCTTCGACGTGTCGCTGGAGGAGATGCTGGCGCCGCTCGTGGCCGGCGCCTGCGTGGTCATGCGCGGGAGCGAGGTCCCCACGCCGCTGGAGCTGGCGCGGCGTGCGGTGGAGCAGGGAATCACCGTGTTCGATCCCCCCACCGCGTACTGGCACCAGCTCGTGGCCGACGCGCCGGCGCTGGAGCTCCTCGCCCGCACCGCGCGCCTGGTGATCGCCGGCGGCGAGGCGATGAGCCTGGCGGCGGCGCGCGACTGGGCGGCCGGACCCGCGGCCGGCGTGCAGCTGATGAACGGCTACGGCCCGACCGAGGCCGTGGTCACCTGCACGGCCTACGAGGTCCCGTCCACCCTCCCCGAGGGGGCGGTGCACGTCCCCATCGGGCGGCCGCTCGCCGGCCGCGCGGCGTACGTGCTGGACGCGCGGATGCAGCCGGCCCCGCTGGGGGTGCGCGGCGAGCTGTGCATCGGCGGGACGCTGGCGCGCGGCTACCTGGGGCGCCCGGCGGCCACGGCGGCGGCGTTCGCCCCCGACCCGTTCTCCCCCGTCCCCGGCGCCCGGATGTACCGCACCGGCGACATGGGCCGCTGGAGGGCGGACGGGACGCTGGAGTTCCTGGGGCGCACCGACTTCCAGGTGAAGATCCGCGGCTACCGCATCGAGCTGGGCGAGATCGAGGCGGCGCTGCTGGAGCACGAAGGGGTGCGCGAGTGCGCGGTCCTGGCGCGCGAGGAGGCGGGCGAGAAGCGGCTGGTAGCGTACGTCGTCGGGGCTGTCGAGGCGGATGAGCTGCGCGCGCACCTGCGGCGGAGCCTGCCGGAGCACATGGTCCCGTCGGCGTTCGTGGGGCTGGACGCGCTCCCGCTGACCCCGAACGGGAAGCTGGACCGCAAGGCGCTGCCCGCGCCGGAGGCCGCGTCGGCGGAGAAGTACGTGGCGCCGCGGACGCCGGTGGAGGAGGTGCTGGCGGGGATCTGGGCCGAGGTGCTGCGGCTGGAGCGGGTGGGGGTGACGGAGAGCTTCTTCGACCTGGGCGGGCACTCGCTCCTGGCCACGCAGGTGGTGTCGCGGGTCCGGGCCGTGTTCTCGGTGGAGCTTCCGCTGCGGGCGCTCTTCGAGGCACGCACGGTGGCGGAGCTGGCCGGGCGCGTGGAGGAGATGCGCCGCGCGGAGCTTCCGGTGCTGCCGCGAGTGGGGCTGGTGGAGCGCACGGGGGCGCTGTCCTTCGCGCAGGAGCGGCTCTGGTTCATGCACCGGATGGAGCCGGAAAGCGCCGTCTACAACATGCACATGGCGCGGCGCCTGGAGGGTGCGCTGGACCCGGCGGCGCTGGAGCGCGCGCTGGGCGAGATCGTCCGCAGGCACGAGGTGCTGCGGACCACGTTCGCCGAGGTGGACGGCTCGCCGGTGCAGGTGGTCGCGCCCTTCGGCGGGTTCGTGCTGCCGGTGGAGGACCTGTCGGGGCTGGGCGAGGCCGATCGCGAGGCGGCGCTCGCCCGGCGCGACGGCGAAGAGGCGCAGCGGCCGTTCGCCCTGGCCGCGGGGCCGCTGTTCCGCGCGGCGCTGCTGCGGCTGGGCGAGGAAGACCACGTGCTGCTGCTCTCGATGCACCACATCGTCAGCGACGGGTGGAGCATGGGGGTGCTCTTCCGCGAGCTGTCGGTGCTGTACGAGGCGTACCGCGAGGGGCGTGAGTCGCCGCTCCCCGAGCTGGCGGTGCAGTACGCCGACTACGCGGCGTGGCAGCGCGAGCAGCTGGAGGGCGAGGCCATGGAGCGGCAGCTCTCGTACTGGCGGGAGCGCCTGGCGGGCGCGCCGGAGCTGCTGGAGCTGCCCACCGACCATCCCCGCCCGGCGGTGCAGACGTACCGCGGCGCCACGGTCCTGGCGGAGCTCTCCACCGAGCTGCTGGAGCGGCTGCAGGCGCTGGCGCGGAGCGAGGGCGCGACGCTGTACATGACGCTGCTGGGCGCCTTCCAGGTGCTGCTGGGCAGGTACGCCGGCAGCGACGACGTGGTGGTGGGAAGCCCCATCGCCGGGCGCACGCACGGCGAGGTGGAGGAGCTGATCGGCTTCTTCGTGAACACCCTGGTGCTGCGCGCAGACCTTTCCGGCGACCCCAGCTTCCGCCAGGTGCTGCGCCAGGCGAGGGAGGTCACGCTCGGCGCGTACGAGCACCAGGAGGTCCCCTTCGAGCGCCTGGTGGCCGAGCTGCAGCCGGAGCGCAGCCTGAGCCACTCGCCGCTCTTCCAGGTGATGTTCCAGCTGCAGAACGCCGAGGGGCAGGAAGGCGCTCTCGCGGGGCTCGAGGTGAACGGAGTCGGAGAGGACCTGGAAATCGCCAAGTTCGACCTTTCCCTGACGCTCGTGGCCACCCCCCAGGGCCTGCGCGGCGGGGTGAACTACAGCACCGACCTCTTCGAGCGCGGCACGATCGAGCGGATGCTCGGCCACCTGGAGCGGGTGCTGGAGCAGGTCTCCGCGGATGCGGACGTGCGGCTCTCGCAGCTGGAGCTGCTCTCGGCGGAAGAGCGCGAACAGGTGGTGGATGCCTGGAACCGGACGGAGGCCGAGGTTCCGGCGGACCGCTGCATCCACGAGCTGTTCGAGGCGCAGGCGGCCAGAACGCCGGAAGCGGTGGCCGTCGTCTTCGAGGAGGAGTCGCTCACCTACGCGCAGCTGAACGCCCGCGCCAACCGGCTTGCCCACTACCTGCGCGGCCGCGGCGTGGGCCCGGAGGTGCGCGTGGGCGTGCTGATGGAGCGGGGCCTGGAGATGGTGGCCGCCCTCCTGGCGGTGCTGAAGGCCGGGGGCGCCTACGTGCCGCTGGACCCCGCCTATCCGGCCGAGCGGCTGGCGCTCATGCTGGCCGACTCCGCCAGTTCGGTGCTGCTCACGCAGGAGAAGCTGCGCGGTCTCCTCGCCGCCGAGCCCGGCGTCCGGGTGGTGGTCGAGGACCAGGTGCGGGCGGAGATCGCGGCCGGGAGCGCGGAGAACGTCGAGAGCCGCGTCGCGCCGCGGAACCTGGCGTACCTGATCTACACCTCGGGATCGACGGGCATTCCCAAGGGCGTGGCGATCGAGCACGAGAGCGCCGTGGCGATGCTGGCGTGGGCGTGGGGCGTCTACTCCGACGAGGAGCTGTCGGGGATGCTGGCGTCGACGTCGATCTCCTTCGACCTCTCGGTCTACGAGCTGTTCCTCCCCCTCGTCCGGGGCGGACGGGTGGTGGTGGCGGAGAACGCGCTGGCGCTGGCGCGCTCGGCGGCCGCGGGCGAGGTGCGGCTGATCAACACCGTGCCGTCCGCGATCGCGGCGCTGCTGAAGGACGGCGCCATCCCGGCCGGGGTGAGGACGGTGAACCTGGCCGGCGAGCCGCTGCGGCCGGAGCTGGTGGACGAGCTCTACGCCCGCGGCGGGATCGAGCGCGTCTACGACCTCTACGGCCCCTCCGAAGACACCACGTACAGCACGTTCACGCTGCGCCGCGCGGGCGGCCCGGCCAGCATCGGGACGCCGATCTCCAACACGCGGGCGTACGTGCTGGGCGCCGGGCTGCGGCCGGTGCCGGTGGGGGTGCCGGGCGAGCTGTACCTGGGGGGCAGCGGGGTGACGCGCGGCTACCTGGGGCGGCCGGGGCTCACGGCGGAGCGGTACGTTCCCGACCCGTTCTCTCCCGCAGCCGGCGCGCGGATGTACCGCACGGGCGACCGCATCCGGTGGAAGGCGGACGGGACGCTGGAGTACCTGGGGCGGCTGGACCACCAGGTGAAGGTCCGCGGCTTCCGCATCGAGCCGGGCGAGATCGAGGCGGTGCTGCGCCGGCACGAAGGCGTGGCCGGCTGCGTGGTCGTGGCCCGCGAGGACGTGCCGGGGGAGAAGCGGCTGGTGGCGTACGTGGTGGGCGGCGCGGAGGCGGGAGCCCTGCGCGCGCACCTGCGGCGGAGCCTGCCGGACCACATGCTCCCGTCCGCGTTCGTCTTGCTGGACGCGCTCCCGCTGACGCCCAACGGCAAGCTGGACCGCAGGGCATTGCCGGCGCCGGAGCTCGCGTCGGCGGAGGACCGGTACGTGGCGCCGCGGACGCCCGTGGAGGAGGTGCTGGCGGGGATCTGGGCGAAGGTGCTGGGCCTGGATCGGGCGGGGGTGACGGAGAGCTTCTTCGAGCTGGGCGGGCATTCGCTCCTGGCCACGCGGGTGGTCTCGCGCATCCGCGAATTGTTCGGCGTGGAGCTGCCGCTGCGGGCGCTCTTCGAGGGTCCCACGGTGGCGGAGCTGGCGGCGCGGATCGAGGCGGAGCGGCGCGCCGGCGAGGGTGACGCCCTCCCGCCGCTCGTTCCCGTCTCCCGGGAAGCGCCGCTGCCGCTGTCGTTCGCCCAGGAGCGGCTCTGGTTCCTGCACCAGATGGAGCCGGGCGACGTGGGCTACAACATGCCCTGGCCGGGCCGGATGTGGGGGCATCTCGACGCCGCCGCCCTGGAGCGGGCGCTGGGCGAGCTGGTGCGCCGCCACGAGTCGCTGCGCACCACCTTCCGGCCGGTGGAGCAGGGCGCCGTGCAGGTCGTGCATTCGCCCGCGCCCGCGTACCTGCCCGTGGTGGACCTCACCGGGCTCGCGGCGGAGGAGCGCGAGGACGAGGCGCGCCGCCTGGCGCGGGAAGACGCGGAGCGCCCCTTCGACCTCCAGCGCGGCCCGCTGCTGCGCGCCACGCTGGTGCGGCTCGCGGACGAGGACCACGTGCTGCTGCTGACCATGCACCACATCGACAGCGACGGGTGGAGCATGGGTGTGATCTTCCGTGAGCTGTTCACCCTCTACGACGCGTTCTCGCGCGGCTCGGAGTCGCCGCTGCCGCCGCTGGCGCTGCAGTACGCGGACTTCGCCGTGTGGCAGCGCGGCTGGCTCCGGGGCGAGGTGCTCCGGCGCCAGCTGGACTGGTGGCGGGAGCGGCTGGGCGGCGCGCCTCCCGTGCTGGAGCTTCCGACCGACCGCCCGCGTCCCGCGGTGGCGAGCTCGCGCGGCGGCTCCCTCATGTTCCGCCTTCCCGCGGAGATCGCGGGCGGGCTCCACTCGCTCGCCCGGCGGGAAGGGGCCACGCTCTACATGGTGACGCACGCCGCGCTCGACCTGCTGCTCTCGCGCTGGTCGGGGCAGGAGGACCTGGTGGTCGGCTCACCGATCGCGGGACGCACGCAGGTGGGGACGGAGGGGATGATCGGCTTCTTCGTCAACACGCTCGCGCTGCGCGTCGATCTGTCCGGCGATCCCACCTTCGGAGAGCTGCTGGCGCGCGTGCGGGAAACGGCGCTGGGCGCATACGCCCACCAGGAGCTGCCGTTCGAGCGCCTGGTGGAGGAGGTCGCCCCGGAGCGGGGCCTGTCGCACACCCCGCTCTTCCAGGTGATGTTCGCGCTCCAGAACCTGGATGCCAGCCAGGGGAAGGTCGACGCCGGCCCGGGGCCCGACGACGCCGGGCTTCGGCTGGAGCCGTTCGGGGGCGAGATCCGGACGGTGCGCTTCGACCTGGAGCTGGACCTCCAGGAGGTGGGCGAGGAGATGTTCGGGAGCCTGCGCTTCCGGAGCGACCTGTTCGACGCCGCCACCATGGAGCGCTTCGCGGCGCAGTACCAGGCGCTGCTCGACGCCGTCCGCGCCGCGCCGGAGGAGCGCCTGTCGCGCCTGAGGGTCCTGCCCGCGGAGGAGGCGCGGACGCTCCTCGCGTACGGGAGCAGTCCCGCGCCTGAGGACGCGGGCGGCGTCCCGGTGCACCTGCTCTTCACGGAGCAGGCGGCCCGGACGCCGAACGCGCCCGCCATCCTGTTCGCGGGAGAGTCGCTCACCTACGCCGAGCTGGACGCGCGGGCCAACCGTCTCGCACTGGAGCTTCGGAGCCGTGGCGTCCAGGCCGGGACCACGGTCGCCGTATGCGTGGAGCGGGGGCCGGGCGTGCTCGTGGCGCCGCTGGGCGTGTGGAAGGCGGGCGGCGTCTACCTGCCGCTCGACCCGAGCTACCCGGCGGAGCGGCTGTCCTTCCTGCTGAGTGATTCCGGCGCTTCGCACGTGCTGACGGAGTCCGCCGTCGCCGACGTGCTCCCGCAGCACGGGGCGGAGGTGGTGCTGCTGGACGCGATCCCCTCTCCCCCGGAGGGAGCGGGGGAGGGCGGCGCGCTGGCGGCGGAGGTCCAGCCGGGCGACCTGGCCTACCTGATCTACACGTCGGGATCGACGGGGACCCCCAAGGCGGTGATGGTGGAGCACGCGCAGCTCACCCACACGCTGAGCGGAGCGCTCGGCCAGCTCGGCTTCGTCGCGGGTGACGTGGTGGCGGCGCTGGCTTCGACCGCCTTCGACATCTCGCTGCTGGAGCTGGTCACGCCGCTGCTGGCCGGGGGCGCGGTGCGGATCCTCCCGCGCGAGGTGGCGCGGGACCCGGAGGCGCTGGTGGAGACCGTGGCGGACGTGAGCGTGCTGCACGCCGTACCCGCGCTGATGCGGCAGGTGGTGGAGACCGCGCGCGGCGGCGGGATGCTGCCCTCGCTGCGGCTCCTGCTGGTGGGCGGCGACACGGTGCCGCCCGACCTGCTCGGAGACATGCGCGAGGTCTTCCCCGACGCCCGGACCGTGGTGCTGTACGGTCCCACCGAGGCGGCCATCATCTGCGCCACGTATGCCGTGCCCGCGGATGGCGCCGTCGAGGGGCACCCGCTCGGGTCGCCGCTTCCCGGCGTCCGTCTGCGCGTGTGCGGTCCCCGCGGCGAGCTCGCACCCCTGGGCGTCCCGGGGGAGCTGTGGATCTCCGGCGGAGGGGTCGCGCGCGGCTACCTGGGCCGGCCGGAGCTGAATGCCGAGAAGTTCGTCTCCGTCGAGGGCGAGCGCGCCTACCGCACGGGCGACCGCGCGCGCTGGCGCACGGACGGGGTGCTGGAGTTCCTGGGTCGCGCCGACGAGCAGGTCAAGGTGCGCGGCTTCCGCATCGAGCCCGGCGAGGTGGAGGCCGTGCTGCGCGGGCAGCCCGGCGTCCGGGAGGCCGTGGTGCTGGCACGGGAGGACGCTCCGGGGGACAGGCGCCTGGTCGCCTACGTCGTCCCGGGCGCGGAGGGCGTGGAGACCGCCGCCGGCGGCGGTGAAGAGCAGGTATCCGAGTGGGAAACGCTCTTCGACGACACCTACGCAGACGACGAAGGGGAAGAAGATCCGACCCTGCAGCTGAAGGGGTGGAACAGCAGCTACACGGGCGAGCCGATCCCGCGCGAGGAGATGCGCGCGTGGGTGGAGCACACGGCGGAGCGCATCCTGGCGCTGCGTCCGGAGCAGGTGCTGGAGATCGGGAGCGGGACGGGGCTGCTGCTCTTCCGCGTGGCGCCGCACGTCGAGTTGTACCACGGGACCGACTTCTCGGGCGTGGCGCTGGCGCACGTGCGCCGCCACCTCGCCGGGCTCCCGCAGGTGACCCTGTCGGAGCGCGAGGCGGACGAGCTGGCGGATTTCGCGGGGGCGGGCTTCGACACCGTCGTCATCAACTCCGTCGCCCAGTACTTCCCGGACGTGGATTACCTGCTGCGCGTCGTCGAAGGCGCTGCGGCGGCGCTGCGGCCGGGCGGGCGGATCTTCGTGGGCGACGTGCGCAGCCTGCCGCTGGCGGGTGCCTTCCACGCCTCCGTGGAGCTCGCCCGCGCACCCGACGACCTCCCCGCCGGGCGCCTGCTGGACCGGGTGCGGCGCGGGATCGTGGAGGAGCAGGAGCTGCTGCTGGATCCGGCGCTGTTCGAGGCGCTGCGGGCGCGCATGCCGCGTCTGGGGCGCGTGGAAGTGCAGGTGAAGCGGGGTGAGTACGACAACGAGGTCTCGCGCTTCCGCTACGACGTAGTGTTGCACCTCGACGCCGGCCTTGCCGACGCAGCGGACCCGACCGTCCGGGACTGGGGCGGAGAGGACGCGGCCCGGCTTCGCGCCCTGGCGGCTGAGACTAGCCAGGCGCTGCTCGTCCGCGGCGTGCCCGACGCGCGGGTCCGCGAGCACGTCCGCGCGTACGAGCTGGTAGCGGCCGGCGGCGAAACGGGCGTCGCGGCGGCCGTGCGCGCGCTCGCGGCCGAGGACGCAGGCGGGATCGCCCCGGAGGCGCTGTTCGCGCTGGGCGAGGAGATGGGGCGGGAGATCGAGGTGCGCCCCGGCGCGTCCGGCATGCTGGACGTGCTCTTCCATCCGGCCGGCGGCGTTTCGTCCTTCCCCGCGGCGGTGGATGCGGAGCAGCCTTGGGAGGCGTACGCGAACGACCCGCAGTGGGGCCGCCGCGTGCGCGCGCTCGTCCCCGCGCTTCGCGAGGCCGCCCGCGCGCGTCTGCCGGAGTACATGGTGCCGAGCGCCTTCGTGGTGCTGGAGTCATTCCCGGTCACCGCCAACGGCAAGGTGGACCGCGGGGCACTGCCCGCGCCCGACACGCTCGGCACGAGCGGGGGGACGTACGTGGCGCCGCGCACCCCCGCCGAGGAGCGGATGGCGGGGATCTGGGCGGAGGTGCTGGGAGTGGAGCGGGTGGGGCCGGAGGACAACTTCTTCGACCTGGGTGGCCACTCGCTGCTCGCCACCCGCGTGGTTTCGCGGATGCGGAGCGCGCTGCAGGTGGAGCTCCCCGTGCGCGCCCTGTTCGAGGCGCCCACCGTCGCCAGGCTGGCCGCCGCCGTGGAGCGCGCGGAGCGCGAGGCCACCCTGCGCCTGCTCGACGAGCTGGAGGGGCTGGACGCCGGCGAGCTGGCCCGGCTCCTCGCCGCCGAGGAGGAGAGACAGCATGCGTGACCTGGAGCGCCGGCTGGGCGCGCTCCCCCCGGAGGCGCGCCGGCTGCTGGAGCTGCGGCTGCAGCGGGGGAAGGAGGAGGCCGCCAGCGCGCCCGTGCGCCGCGGTGCGACGCGGGCGCCGCTCTCCTTCGCGCAGCGGCGGATGTGGTTCCTGGACCGGCTGGAGCCCGGCACGCTGTACAACTCCCCCCTCGCCCTGCGCGTGCGCGGCGCCCTGGACGCCGGCGCGCTGGAGGGCGCCCTGGCGGAGGTGGTGCGCCGCCACGAGTCGCTGCGCAGCGTGATCCGCGCGGAAACGGGCGCCGAGGCCGAGCAGGTGGTCCTCCCCCCGGGCCCGTTCCCCCTCCCCGCCGACGACCTCTCCGCCCTTCCCGCCGCCGCGCGCGAGGACGAAGCGCGCCGCATCGTGCACGACGAGGTCCGCCGCCCCTTCGACCTGGCGGCCGGGCCGCTCTTGCGCGCGCGCCTGCTGCGCCTGGCGGACGAGGAGCACGTGCTGGTGCTGGCGATGCACCACGTGGTGAGCGACGGGTGGAGCCTGGGCGTGCTCTTCCGCGAGCTGGGCGCGCTGTACGACGCGTTCTCGCGCGGCGCGCCGCCGTCGCTGGATCCTCTGCCGCTGCAGTATGCCGACTACGCGGCGTGGCAGCGCGAGCACTGGACGGAGGAGCGGCTGGCCGCGCAGCTCGAGTGGTGGCGCCGGGCGCTCGCCGGCGCGCCTGCCGTGCTGGAGCTGCCGGCGGACCGCTCCCGCCCCGCCGTGCAGAGCCACCGCGGCGCCCGGTTGCGCGTGGCCCTGCCGGGGGAGCTGGCGGAAGGGGTGCGCGCGCTGGCGCGGCGCGAGGGCGCCACGCCGTTCATGGTGATGCTGGCGGCCTTCCAGGTGCTGCTCTGGCGCTGGTCGGGGGAGGAGGACCTGGTGGTCGGCTCGCCGGTGGCGGGGCGCACGCGCACGGAGACGGAGGGGCTGATCGGCTTCTTCGTCAACACGCTCCCGCTGCGCGCCGACCTCTCCGGCGACCCCGCCTTCGCCACCCTGCTGCACCGCGTCCGCGAGACCACGCTGGGTGCGTACCAGCACCAGGAGCTACCCTTCGAGCGGCTGGTGGAGGCGCTGCACCCGGAGCGCTCGCTCGGCCATGCCCCCGTCTTCCAGCACGTCTTCGCGCTGCAGAACGCCACCCCGGCGGAGCTGCGCCTGCCGGGGGTGCGGATGGAGGTGATGGCCACGGAGAGCGGCACGGCGCGCTTCGACCTGGAGTGGTCGCTGTGGGAGCGCGAGGAGGGAATCACCGGCGCCATCCACTACGCCGAAGACCTCTTCGACCGCGAGACGGTGGAGCGGATGGCGGGGCACTACCGCCGGCTGCTGGAGGCCGCCGTGGCGCGCCCCGACGCGCGCGTCTCCACCCTGCCGCTGCTGTCCGGCGACGAGCGGGCGCGGCTGGTGGCGGAGGCCGCCGGCCCGGACCTCTCCCTGCCGGATCTTCCCGTCCACCGCCGGTTCGAGGCGCAGGCCGCCCGCACGCCGGACGCCGTCGCCGTCGTCTCCGGCGAGACCGTGCTCTCGTACGCGGAGCTGGACCGGCGCGCCAACCGGCTGGCGCACCACCTGCGCGCCCGCGGCGTGGGCCCGGAGGTGCGGGTGGCCATCTGCGTCCACCGGGGCGCACCCATGCTCGAGGCGATGCTGGCCGCGCTGAAGGCGGGGGGCTGCTACCTGCCGCTGGACCCCGACTCCCCCGCCGACCGCATCGCGTACATGCTGGGCGATTCCGGCACCCGCGTGCTGGTCACTGAGTCCACCCTGCTCGACGGCCTCCCGCTGGAGGGGATGGATACGGTCGTGCTGGACCGGGATGCCGCCGAGATCGCCGCCCGGCCCGGGCACGCGCCCCCGGTTCCCGGTTCCCCGCTCCCGGTTCCCTCCACCCTGGCGTACGTCATCTACACCTCCGGCTCCACCGGCCGCCCCAAGGGCGTGGGCGTGGAGCACGGCGCCCTGGCGGCGACGATGGCCGTGGCGGGGCGGGCGTTCGGCTTCGGGCCCGGGGACCGGGTGGCGTCGCTGGCCTCCTTCGCCTTCGACATCTGGCTCTTCGAATCCTTCCTCCCCCTCCTCGCCGGCGCGAGCGTGCGGTTCTTCGCCCGCGAGCGAGTGCT
>NZ_DATIND010000099.1 GCF_035474595.1 Longimicrobium sp. | reverse complement strand
GTTCGTGCACCGCAACGTCGCGAACGTCGTGGTGCACACCGATCTGAACTGCCTCTCGGCGCTCCAGTACGCCGTCGACGTGCTGCGGGTGGAGCACGTGCTCATCACCGGCCACTACGGCTGCGGTGGCGTGCTCGCCGCCCTCCGCGACGAAAGGGTCGGGCTGGTCGACAACTGGCTGCGCCACGTGCAGGACGTGAAGCTCAAGCACCGCATCGAGATGGATCGCCTGAAGGGCGAGGCCGAGCGCCACCGGCGCCTGTGCGAGCTGAACGTGATCGAGCAGGTGAACAACGTCTGCCAGACCACGGTGGTGCAGGACGCGTGGCACCGCGGGAACGACCTGACCGTGCACGGCTGGATCTACGGCATCGCCGACGGCATCGTCCGCGACCTCGGCGTGTCGCGGAGCGGGTGAGCGGGGCGCGGCCTACGTGCAGAAAATGCGACTGAAGTCGCGGCTACAAAGGCACGCAGTCCGCCTGCGCGGACTTCAACGGCAGGAGTAATACGCACGAAGAAGACGTCATCCTGAGGCCGGCCAGGCTGGCGCCGCGTCCACGCAAATGGTTGCAGGCCGAAGGATCCATAGCATGTCCAGCACGTGATTCGGTGATGTACGCCAACATTCTTCCGGTTCGATCACAAAGGGGTGCGATGGAGCCGATTCCCGACTGCCGTTTCGAAGAGAGCGGCGGCGACTACGTGATCCGCGTCCGCACGGATGCCATTCCACGCGAACAGATCTCGCGGTTCTTCGACTATCTCCTCGTGGAGGTCGGAAGCCGGAAGTTCGACATGACGGATGACGAGATCGCGGCACTCGCGGATGAGGTTGACAGGGCAGCCTGGGAACGCCTGCGTCCGATGGTCGAGGAAAAGCTTCGCAGCGGCTGACCGCGCTCCGTTTCCGGGAGCTCGAATTAGCGCGAACGAATCCCCATGTGGGTTCGTTCGCGCTTCCGTTTCCAGCGCGGGTGTGGCGATCGAGAGCCTTTCCCTCCGCATCCGAGAGGGCAAATCCGGCTGCATGGGGTGCGAATGTCCGCACGATGGCGGTGTTTTGGCGCTTCGTTGACTTCATCAACTTGTGGCCACATAGTCCACGCGTTCGCTCGTCCGGTACGGTGCGCGCGGGGGCGGGGATACTTCCAAGCAGCCGTGCCGGGCGGGCGGACACCGGGTGGGTAACGAAACGCCGGGCGGCTTCTGCCGTCCGGCGTTTCGTTTTTCGGTCGATCGAACCCCGTCGTATCACTCGTGGCGGATGGCGTCGATCGGCGAGAGGCGGGCGGCGCGGAGCGCGGGCCAGGTGCCGAAGCTGAGGCCGACGACGATGGCCGACAGCGCGGCCACCAGCATGGTGGAGACGGAGAGGCCGGCGTGCACCGGCGCGCCGAGCGACGCCCGCATCGCGGCGGTGATGCCGAACGCGGCGGCCAGGCCCAGCAGCAGCCCCAGCAGGCTCCCCGAGCCGGTGATGGCCACGGCCTCGGAGAGGAACTGCAGCACGATGTCGCGGCGGCGCGCGCCGACGGCCTTGCGGATGCCGATCTCGCGCGTGCGCTCGGTCACCGAGGCCAGCAGCACGTTCATGATCCCGATCCCGCCCACCAGCAGCGAGATCCCCGCGATGGCGCCCATGAACACCTTGAAGAGCAGGAACGCCCGGCTGGCCTGCTCGGCGCGCGCGCGGTAGGTGCCCACCTGAAAGTCCTTCGTCCCCCCGCCGAACCGCCGCCGCAGCCACGCCTCGGTCGCGCGCGTGACCGAATCCACTCCTTCCACGCGCGCCGCCTTCAGCACCAGCATGCGCGGGCGCCCGGCCTCGGCCGCGCTCATCACGCGTGGGCCGGCGCCCAGCGGCACGTACACCGCCAGCCCGCGTGCCGCCGTGTCGGGCGCCACGACGCCCACCACGCGCAGCGGCGTCCCCCGCAGCCGCACCGTCATCCCCAGCGCCCGCGCGGCATCGCCATCCGGCGAGAGGGCGCGCGCGGTGGCGTCGGAGACGACGGCGACGGCAGAATCCCGCGCCACCTCGGCGCCGGTGAAGAAGCGCCCGCGCCCCATCTCCACCCCGTACAGCGCCGCGGCACCCGGCGTGGCCGCGGTGACTCGGGCGGCGCGCGGGCGGCCTCCGCGCGGATCGTCCATCAGCGTCGTCCCGCTGACCGTCACCGCCGCGGCCGAGAGCCCGGGGATGCGCCGCGCCGCATCCGCCACGTCGCCCGCGGTGAAGAGCGTGATCCGCTCGCGCGCGACGGCGATCCCGTCCACCGTGTCGTGCGTGGCGGGGGAGATGAAGACGTTCTGCAGCGCGGTGGTACCGGCGATCTGGCTGCGGGCGAACGCCTCCATCCCGTCGCCCAGCGACAGCACGGCCACGATCGAGGCCACGCCGATGATCACGCCCAGCGTGGAGAGCGTGGTGCGCAGCGGGTTCACGCGCAGCGCGGCCACGCCGACACGCACGGAGGAGAGGGGGGAGGGCATCGAGGTGGTCCGTCCGGGTGGGCGCACGTCCGGGGCCGGTGCGGCCCCGCGCGGAGTACGCCCGTGGACGGCGGCGGGTTTCGCGGCGCCGGTCAGCGCAGGTCGACCACGTGCACGGTGGCGGTCAGGCCGTCTTCCGTCACCCCCACCAGCGTGGCGCCGTCGTCGATGACGAACATCCCGTTGTACATCGGCCCGATCCCCGCGGCGCGGTCCAGCAGCGTGCCGTCGGGGCGCGCGTGCACCAGACCGCGCACGGTGCTGATCCAGAGCTCCGCGCCGTCCAGCGAGGGCGTGGCGCCGGTGATGGCCATCTCGTACGGGAAGGTCCGCAGCTGCCCGCTGGCCGCGGAGAACACCGACTCGCCGTTGCTGACGACGCTCCCGGTGCGGTCCGTGGCCACCAGCCGCGTCCCCTGCAGCGGCAGGCAGTCGCCCAGATGGCCGGTCGCCACCACCAGCTCGCGCACGCAGAGCGACTGCTCCAGGTACATGCGCGAGCGGTCGGGCGTCCGCGTCAGCCTCCCGGCGCCGCCCCCCGGCACCGCCGCCAGCCGCGCGAGCGCGCCCGTGGCGCGGTTCACCCGCGCCAGCACCAGCGCTCCGTCGGCGCGCGTGAAGGTGGCCACCAGCGAGCCGTCGGCGCCCACGCGCACCCGGTAGGGGCCGGCCAGCGAGTCGCCGGTGGTCACGGGCACCACGCTCAGGCTTCCCGACGCCAGGTTCACCCAGGCGATGGAGCGGACGAGCTGGAGCGCGGCCACCAGCGAGTCGTTGCCCGGCGTGAGGTCGATCGACATCGGCGGCGAGGGGAAGCCGATCGGCGTTCCCGGGATCAGCGACGCCAGCGGGAGCACCGCGACGTGGCTGCCGAAGTCGCTGGCCACGAAGAGGCGCCGCCCCACGGGGTCGACCACCGCGTCCAGCGCCGACCCGCGCGGAAGCACGGCGCTGTGCACGGCGCGCGTGGCCGTGCCCATGATGCGGATGCTGTCGGGGAGCGAGCGCAGCACCGCGCTGCGGTTCCCCGCCGCGTCCACCACCCACACGCTCAGCTGCGGCGTGCCCGCCCACCCGGGAAGCACCACGATGTCCGCCGCGCCCGCCACGGGCCCGGGCTCGGCGGGCACCGAGTCGCGCGTGCCGGCCGGGGCGCCCAGCTCCCACACCATCCAGGCGACCCGGTTGTTGTCCGTGGCGAGGGCGTGGAGGTGGATGGTGTCGCCCGGTGCCCAGGCGCCGGCCAGGTTCACCGGGCCGTTGCCGAAGGTGGTGCGGGTGGTGACCTGGAGGAGCTCGGGCGGGTGATGGTCCGCCAGCACCGGCCCGTTCACCGGGCCCGCCTGCGCCTGGCGCAGCAGCGCGTCGGTCACCCGCACCGAGACCACGGCGCGCGAGCCCGCGATGATGCCGCCGGGGACGCGCACCGTCACCGTGCGCGTCCCGGAGGTCTCGAACTGTCCCTGCTCGGCCACGGCCGCGCTCGCGCCGCCGGCCAGGATGATCGAGGTGTCCCACAGCCCCGCGGGCGCGGTGAACGAGTACTGCACCGTCAGCAGGTCGCCCGGCTCGATCTCGCCGTCCGCGGGCGTCACGGTGAGGTTGGTGACGGTGGGCGCGGCGGAATTCGCGGCCCCGGCGCCGCAGCTGCCCTCGTACTTGGCCGTGCGCTGCGACGAGCCGCCCGACGGCGCGTAGGCGACCTCGAGCTGGAAGGCGAAGGGAACGCCCGCCTGCAGCACCAGCTGCGACATCAGCGTCTGCCCCACCGTGATCGCCGACGCGCCCCAGGCCTGCTGCATCTCCCCGCCGGTGAGCGAGGCCGAGTCCGCCACGGCGGAGCGGTCCGGGCCGATGTAGAACCGCACCTTGCTCCCCGCCCACAGCGCCGTCGCGTTCGCCTTGCCGGTGGCGGTGGCGGTGAGGTCCACGGTGCACTGCAGCACCGGCCTGCCATCGTTGCTCAGGACGTGCTCCGGCGGGGAGGTGGTCCCGGTGAGCTGGAGGGAAACCGAGCCGTTCGACCCGGTGGGCGAATCGGAGCACGCGGCCAGCATCCCCGCCAGCAGGGTGGCGGCGGCGGCGCGAAGCGGGAATTTCATCGGAAAGAGCGTACGCACGGCGGTGGGAGATGGTGGGATAAACATCTGTAGATTAGCGCCACCGGCGCGCCCCGCCAAGTGCGCGGGGATAAACCGGGATTGGGAGTATGAGCGTGAGCCACTCTAGCGGGTGAGTCAAGGGGGTGGCGCGCAAGTCTCCGGCGTCACCCGGTACCACCTCACTTACTCACTCCACGATCCAATCTCCCACGAGAAGCTTGCCCTCTCGGGAAATGTCTCTTATCGTGCTAACCCAGTGAGCATCGGCACCAAAAGAACGATAACCAAGCGAATCTTTCTATTTACTGCCGATGTCGTGTCGTAAACCCTCACTTGGAGTGACAACGATGACTCGGCCTCGTTATCTGTCAGCGGCTGTCGCCGTGCTCGGGCTCACGGCGCTGGCCGGGTGCGGCGACACCCAATCCGCTCTGGTCGCGCCACAGCCACCCCGATTTCGTCTTAACCAGGGGCCGTTTCCTGTCTGGAACGTGGGGCAGTATGGGCGTATCGAAGGGCGTCCGGTTTTCTTCTACGCGCACGGTACAACCGACCCGGACAACGACAAACTCTCGTATTCATGGTCCTTCGGCGATGGCACTACAGGAAGCGGCTATGAGACATATCACACCTATAGTGACAATGGTTTGTATGTCGCGAGGCTTAACGTCTCAGACGGACATGGTGGGACGGCGTTCGCGGACTTCACCGTTGATATCGCCAATGCCGAGCCCAAGCCTGGCGTGCTGAGCGTCGATGCCAACCTTGTAGAAGGGCAGGCATTCAACGTCTCGACCACCCCGGGAACCGATGCTCCAACGGATATGGCGGCGGGACTGGAGTACTCTTACTACTGCGGTGGGCCATCCTGGAGCGGATGGGCGCGCGAATTGACACATACCTGCCCCGCGCGGCCGGACAATGGACAGATCGCAGTAGGCGTCATGGTCCGCGACAAGAATGGCGCGATGAGGCAGGCCCCGTCGAAGAGCATACAGGTGGCGAACCTGCCGCCACGGACCTCGCTAGTCGGATGGAGCTTCGCCGATCCGGCCGTACCCGGCCGAGCCGTGCGCTTGCTTTACCAGTTCGCCGATGCTGCTGGTGACGTCGCGGGAAACCACCTAGAAGTCAACTGGGGCGACAGTTCTCCGGCCCTGAAAGGCGCCGCATGGGCGAACACATCCTACCTGCTACAACACACCTACGCCGCTGCCGGCACCTACCACGTGAATATCAGCGTCACGGACAAGGACGGCGCGCAGACGGGCCGGCAGGTGGACGTCATCGTTCCCTGAGCCGTATCCCAGACCTCGCGAGTGCCAAGCGCGGTGGCTGGATCGTGCTTTAGAGGCGGACATCAACCCGCGACGACGGCTTTACAACCGCCCTCTGCCACTTGCGGAGGTAACGGCACCACACACTTTAATTGGAGGTACCCTCATGACTCAATCTCCCCGTCTGGTGGCGATCGCCGCGGTACTTGGGCTCACCGCGCTAGCCGCGTGCGGCGACACGACAGCGTCGCTGGTTCGGCCACCGCGGCCGCGGCCGAACCTGGTCGGCAACCATCCCCCGGTGGCCTCGGCGCACGTCCAGGAGTTCAAACGCGCCGAAGGTCGACCCTTACTGTTCTACTCCACGGGGAGTTACGATCCGGATGGCGATCAGGTCTCCTACTCATGGAACTTTGGCGACGGTACAACGGGGGACGGCTATGAGGTGGTCCACACTTATGCTGACAACGGTACTTACACCGTAACACTCACCGTGTCTGACGGGTTCGGGAAGACGGGGACTTCTACGTTGTCGCTGCCCATCAGCAATCGGTCCCCGGTCCCGGGAACGCTCACAACCAGCGGACCTCTGCTGGAGGGCCAAGGGTTCACGCTCTCGACTACCCCGGCGACGGACGGGCCAGCAGACGCCGTGCACGGGTTGCTGTATTCCTACTACTGCGGTGGTCCGAAGTGGAGCGCCTTTACCACCAACACGAATTGGCCGTGCCCCGCAAGGCCAGACAACGGAACTTACGCTGTGGGCGTGACCGTGCTGGACAAAGACGGAGCGTCCGGATCCCGCACGCAGGCGATCCCGATTGCGAACCTGATTCCTGTAACGACCGTACGTGTCGCGAGCCTTGTAGGGCCCCAACTCGTGTCGCTCCAGTATGCGTTTACAGACGCTCCAGGTGATCTCTACAACGCGACGCTTAGCATCGACTGGGGTGACGGATCCGCGCCCATTACAGGAAAGGCATGGGCGAACACCACGTACCGGTATTCCCATCATTACTTGGGCGGGGGCAACACGTATATCATCTCAATCACCGCCACAGACAAGGATGGCGGCCGTTTGAGTGATGTCATCCCTGTTTACGTCCCATCACACGACGACGGGAGCCTACCCTGACAACTCGCGGCTAAATCAATCCAAGCGGTCGCAGCGCGGCGTCACCGCGTCGCCGAGCCAGGCGAGGAAGGGATGCATCGCGCGGAACGTCTCCAGCAGCCACGGCGTCACGTCGCCCGCCTCGGCGGAGACGCCACGCTCGCGCTCCACGATGAAGCTCTTGAGCTTGATGATGCCGATGAGCGGCGCGTCGGCCGAGTACCCGGCCGGCGGACGCTTCAGCGTGTGGCCGTCCCACAGGCCATCGAAGGCGGCGCGGAAACCCGGCGCGTCGAGGATCGCCCGCAGCCGCTCGGGGTGCGCGGCCACGTGCTCGCGGATGAGGGCCAGCCGCTCGGGCTCGGGCATCCACACGCCGCCGCCGGCCATCAGCACGCCGTTATGATCGACCTGGAAGTAGTACGACGGCCCGCCGCCGCGCCGCCCGCGCTCGTGGATGACGGCGCTGAACGTCGTCTTGTACGGCGTCTTGTCGCGGCTGAAGCGCACGTCGCGGTGGATGCGGTAGATGCAGTCGGCCGGGTCCACCCACCGCACCGACGCGTCCCACTCCGCGATCCCGGCGATCACCCGCCCCACGTACGCGGCGAACTCCTCGCGCAGGGCCTGGAACTCGGCGCGATTGGCCTCGAACCACGCCTTGTCGTTGTGCGCCGCGAGCCCGGCGAGATAGCGGGAGAGGCGGGGAAAGTCCATCGCGGTCACGATCCGGCGGAGGCGGTGCACTGGGGGACGCGGTCGCGCGGAGGGGTGTAGTGGGCGATCAGCCGCAGCGCGCCGGCGTACTCGAAGAAGCGGACGTACTCGCACAGCTTGGCGCGTACGCCGGCGGGCTTCGCGGCGCTGCGCCGGTCGCCGATCAGCGCGATCCAGTACGCGGCCGTGGGGTGGCGCACTTCCTCGTCCACGAAGCCCTGGTGCTGCAGGTATTCCAGCCGGTCCAGCCCTGTCAGCAGCCGGTCGAGCGCGTAGACGACCTGGTATTCGTCGGCGGTCAGCACCCGGTTGCGCATCGCGCCGTCGAGCGCGGAGACCAGCAGGGTGTCGGTGGCCACGAAGCACCGCGGCGCGTCGGCAGCGTCGTCGTGGACGCAAACGCGCGGCTGGTTGTACTCCAGCATCGCCAGCGCGCTGCGGACCTCCGGTTCCGCCTCCTCCGCCTGCAGCAGCTGCGTGAAGTACTCCAGCCGCTTCCAGCGCTGCTCCTGGCGGTACTCGTGCAGCCCGATGGCGAAGGCCACAAGCGCGCCCACCAGCGTCATCAGCTGGAGCCACTTCTCCGGGTCGCGAAGCCACTGGCGCATGGGCGTGCTCTGATGGGGAGGCGGGATGGGCGGAGACGAGCCCGGGCGAACTCAGCGGGGAAAAGCCCAGAACGCCTTCGTAGCCGTTCTGGAGATCGCAATAATCCGGATTCTCGACCGGGAGAAGCGGTCAGGCGCCTGGTTTCGAGACGCGCAGCGCCGCGGTCCACTGGTCTTCCAGCCCGAGCGCGCGAGTCCACCGCTCGATGTAGCCGTGATCGACGCCATCCCCTCGCACCTGCAGGATTCCCGCGGCGTCCCGAATCTGCCGGTCGGAGCCGCCCAGCTTGGCCCACTCGAGCTTCGAGATGATCACGTCCTCGGCCGTCGCGATCGTCACAGGGATGCCGTCGATGACCGCTGGCACGCGCCGACTGAACTCCTCCTCGCTGAACCGCCGCGGCTTGCGGAACATGAAATCAGCCTTGAACCCGCTCTCCCAGTCTATCGCGTTGAACTGCCCCGCCTCTGCGAGCGCTTCGAAAGCAGCCTTCTCATCGACGTAGTAATCCGGAGGCACGAACCGGGAAACCAGGTCGCGAAGCTGCTCGCGCGTCGGCATGATGACAAAGTCGATGTCCTGCGTTGCTCGCCCTTGTCCGTGGTAGGAACTGGCGAACGACCCGGTGAGCATGTAGGGCACACCGGCTGTGTCGAGCGCCTCCACGAAGCGGCGCAACGCATCATCCGCCCCGTCGCCCATCACGCGCCTGGGGGAAGAGGTTCAGGGAGGAACGAGACCCGAACCAGTTCGCGCTTCACCTGGCGCTCCGTCCAGTCGGGATGCTCGGTACGGATGCGCGACGCGGCCGACCGGCGCATGAAGTTGCTCAGCTTGAACGCGATCCTGATCCGCTCCTCGCCCGTCATCTTCCGCAGCCGTTCGATTTGCAGCCTGTGGACTTCCGGGCTCGTGTCACTGTGGCGCATAGGTCAGGCAAAGTGTTCGCGAGGTGAGTCCACCGGACAGCCGGGAGCGCTCCGGCAACCACCATCGTTCTACCGGTCGCGGTCGAGCATGCCGCCCTCGTGCACGGCGTGGTCGCGGGCGGCGTCGCGGGTGCTCTCGTTGCGCTCGGACTTCTCGTACTCGTCGCGGATGCGCTGCATCATCTCGTCGCGGCGGTCGAACAGGCGCTTCGGGGTGCGCGGCGCGTGGTTGTCGAGCGCGTACGCGGCCAGGATCGGCAGCGCGACCGTCGAATCCAGGTAGCAGACGACGGCGTCGGGAAGCTTGTCGGGGTCGATCTTCCCCCAGCTCACGGCCTCGGCGGGGGTGGCGCCGGACAGGCCGCCGGTGTCGGGGCGCGCGTCGGTGATCTGCAGGAAGTAGTCGTGCCCGCGCTCGTCGATCCCCATCACCTCCTGGATCTGCGGCTCGGTCTGCAGCGCGAAGTTCTTGGGGCTGCCGCCGCCCAGGATCCAGATGGCGCTCTTGCCGCCGGCGCGCTTGGCGTCCAGGACGATGGCCGCCGTCTCGTTCACGTCGGCGTTCACGTCGAACATCAGCTTGTTTCCCTGCAGCGCCTTGGCGGCCACGTTCATCCCGATCGAGCTGTCGCCGGGCGACGAGGTGTAGATGGGCACCGCGTGCTCGTACGCCGCCGCCAGCAGCGACTTGCGCCCGATCCCCAGCTCCTCCTCGCGCGCGGAGATGTACTTTCCGCACAGGTAGTGGAACTCGGCGGTCGACATGGGCCGCTGGAACTCGGGGGATGCGATGATCTGCCGGAAGAAGGCGTCGGTGTCGAGCAGCACCGAGTAGTCGAAGAAGATGTCGTAGATGCGCACGACCTCTTCCTCGCGCAGCACGGTGTCGCTGATCTGCGGCGACCCCTGCCGCAGCTCCAGCCCGATGCCGAAGTGCGTGTCGTGGTAGAGGTTGGCGCCCGTGGAGATGATCCAGTCCACGAACCCGGCCTCGATCAGCGGGATGACGCTGCTCATCCCCAGCCCGGCGGGCGTGAGCGCCCCGGTCATCGTCAGCCCGATCGTCACGTCGTCGTCGAGCATCTTCTTCGTCAGAAGATGGCACCCCTCGCGCAGGCGAGCCGCGTTGTAGGCCTGAAAGGTCCCGTCGACGAGATCGGTCACGGATAGCCCGGGGCCAATCTTCTTGGGCTCGATGCGCTTTCCACTCAAGTACCGGCTCTGGGCCATTGGAGTCCTAAGTCCTAAGTCCTAAGTCCTAAGTCCTAAGTCGCAAATGATGCGCTCAGGGGGGATGCGGAGCATGCGTGCTACGCTTACTTTCACTGCCCTTGACGAATGAATTCCAACACACGCTGGAGGTGCGATGAAAATCAGCCGCTTCGAAGATCTTGTCGTATGGCAGCGCTCGAAGGAACTCTCGCTTGAGGTTTATCACGCCACGACCGCGGGGGCATTCGCCCGCGACTTCGGGTTGCGCGATCAGGTCCGCCGCGCCGCTGTGTCGGTGATGTCGAACATCGCCGAAGGCTTCGGAAGGTTCACCAGCCCGGAAGTGCGCAGGTTCCTCTCCATCGCCCGAGGCTCCGCGTCCGAGGTGCGAAGCCAGCTCTACCTCGCACAAGAACTCGGATACATCACCGACGCCCAGCACCGTCGTCTCAATGCGCTGTGCGTGGAGGTCGACCGGATGCTCGCCGCCCTACGCACATCTCTCGAAAAGAGCCATAAGCCACGCGTCCCTTCCACTCAGGACTTAGGACTTGGGACTTAGGACTTCTTCTTTCTACTGCGCATCGTGCTTCTCCGGCTCCGCCGGTGACTCGGGGTCCGTCACCGCGGGCTTCTCCTCCACCGTCGGCTTGGGCGACCTGCGCTTGATCAGGCCGTGGTACTCGGGGTTCTCCGGGACAGCACCGCGCTGGGCGTCCTGGAGCACGCTTCCGCTCTTCTCCATCACGATGCGGCAGGCGTCCTCGGGGGTGTCGGCCATCACCATCAGGTCCAGGTCGTCGGGCGAGACCTTTCCCTCCGCCAGCATGGTGCCGCGGATCCAGTCCAGGAAGCCCTTCCAGTACGCGGTGCCGTAGAGCACCACCGGGAAGCCGTGGATCTTCCCCGTCTGGATCAGCGTCAGCGCCTCGGTCAGCTCGTCCAGCGTGCCGAAGCCGCCGGGAAAGATCACGAACGCCTCGGCGTACTTCACGAACATCGTCTTCCGCACGAAGAAGTAGCGGAAGTTGATGGCCACGTCGACGTACTCGTTGATCGCCTGCTCGAACGGCAGCTCGATGTTGCAGCCGATGGAAAGCGCCCCGGCGTCGCGCGCGCCGCGGTTGGCCGCCTCCATCACCCCCGGCCCGCCGCCGGTGATGATGCTGAACCCCGCCCGGCCCAGCAGCCGCGCCGTCTCGCGCGCTTCCTGGTACTGCTCGTGGTCCGGCTGCACGCGCGCCGAGCCGAAGATGGTGACCGAGGGCCCGATCTTGGCCAGCGCGTCGAACCCCTCCACGAACTCGCCCATGATGCGGAACACCCGCCACGGGTCGCTGCTGGTGAAATCGCCCGCGCGCGCCGGCTGCGCCGCCGGCGACTGCAGCAGCTGCTCGTCTTCCGTGGCGGCGCCCATCCGCGCGTTGCGGTTCAGCGTGGGGTTTTCCTTCCCCCGCGGCATTCCGTCGTCTGCCATGCCCGTCCGTGGTCGCGTCTGTGGCCCGCCCTATCGCGAGAGCGGGAAGGGCGACAAGATAGAGCGCTCCGCGGCGCACGCAAAACCGGGGCTCGCCCGGCCGCCCGCACCGACCCGCATCACGGACACCATGAGGACAAGGATCAGGGCGATCTCGGTCGCCGCGCTCGCGCTCGCCGGCTGCCGGGGAGACCGCACGCCTCCGCCCGCGGGACAGCAGACGTCGCAGCAGACCCAGCCGGCCGGACGGCTGGAGGTGACGCTCCGCCTTCCCCAGCAGCTGGGGTGGAACGCGAGCGACACCGTGGTCGTCGTCATCGCCAACGGCAGCGCGGCGCCGGTGCCGGACGCGGAGCTCAGCCTCTTCGTCCAGACCCCCGTGGCCGCGCCGGTGGATTCGTCCGCGCCGGGGCCGCTTCCGACATCCAGAGTCAACGCGCTGGGGACGCGGGTGAAGTTCATCGTCGGCACCGTGGCCGCGGGGCAGACGGTGGAGCTCCGCCAGCCCATCCGCACCCCGCCGGCCCCCGCGGTGGCCGCGCCGCCCGCCCCCGGCCAGCCGAAGCACGCGCATGCCGCGCATCCGGACACGTCCACGCGCTTCCTGGTCACCGCGCAGCTGCAGCGCGCCGACCGGGCGCCGCTGGCCGCCACCGCCGAGGACACGCTCCGCATCCGCGCCGGCGCGGCCATGGTGGTGGGGGGATGCGGGAACGCGAACGACGCGGTGGTCACGCGCTACGGCATCGGCCCGGTGCGCGTGGGGATGCCGGTGGACGCGCTCCGCGCCGCCTGCCCCGAGGCGCGCGACACCACCTGGCGCGGGCAGGAGGGAACGGCGGAGCACGGCGTGGTGGTGATGCCCGGCGGGCGCCGCGTGGTGGCGGTGATGACCGATTCGGCGGTCACGCGCATCCTCATCGACCAGCCGGGGGTACGCACCGCGGCGGGGATCGAGGTCGGCACCACGGTGGCCGGCCTGCGCGGCCGCTTCGGGCGGATGTGCGCGGGCACGGCCGAGCGGCAGATCGCCGTCTGGTTCCCCAACCAGCCGGGGCTCAGCTTCGGGCTCGACACCGCGGCCACGAAGGGGTGGACCCCCGCGCAGGCCAATCCGGACTCCGTGCCCGACGGCGTGAAGGTCACGTCGATGTGGGTGCGGAAGGGAAGCGACGACTGCCCGGCGCGGCCGGGGGAAGGCGGACGATGAAGATCCCGATGGCGTTCCTGGCCGACGAAGCCAACATCTCGCAGGAGGGCAAGCTGAACGTGCTGGGGATCTTCGACCGCATCGCCGCGGCCGAGTTCCCGGTGGTGCACCCGCGCATGGTATTCGCCTTCCGCGTGCAGGCCGACTTCGCCGACGGCGGGCGCGGCTTTCCCGTGGTGGTGCGGATGGTGGACGAAGACGGCGGCGTGCTCTTCGAGGCCGCGGGCGAGATCAACCCGCCCATGGTGCCGCCGGGCGAGTTCTCCACCGCCAACCAGGTGTTCACGCTGGTGGGGCTCACCTTCCCCCGCCCCGGCGTCTACAAGTTCCAGGTGATGGTCGGCACCCAGCCCCCCCACGAGACCGAGTTCGCCGTCAGCACCCCGCCGCAGGACTCGCAGCTGAACTGATCCCGGCGCCGCGAACAGCGTTGTTTCGCGCGGAGAAGCAGAGGAACAGAGGATTTTGCTCTGCTCCTCTGCGTGAACCCTTCCTATCCCGGGAAATCGCGCCCGTGGGGCAGTCCCATGGAAACGGGGCGTGTCCCGGAAGGTGGGCGCGACAGGGGTTGAAGGCGAATGAATTCGCGGCAACAACAGCACCAAGTCCGCTTCGCGGACTGCTCTCCAGCTTCCCCGCGCCACGTCGCCCTCGCGATCACGCGGCGGCGGGTCTGGGAGATCCTCGATCCGGACGACGGGAACGCCACCCGCGCGGAGCGGGCGTTCGGCGCGTTCATCCTCGCGCTGATCGCGCTGAACGTCGCCGCGGTCGTCCTCCAGTCGGTGCGCTCGCTCGAGCTGCGCTTCTCCGGCGCCTTCCGCGCGTTCGAAGTCTTCTCCGTCCTCGTCTTCTCGGCCGAGTACCTGGCGCGCGTCTGGTCGTGCACCGAGGACCCGCGCTACCGCGGGCCGGTGCGCGGCCGGCTGCGGTTCGCGCTGTCGCCGATGGCGCTGGTCGACGTGCTCGCGGTGCTGCCGTTCTTCGCGGCGGCGGGGGCGGTGGACCTGCGCGTGCTGCGGGCGGCGCGGCTGTTCCGCCTGGTCCGCCTGCTGAAGGCCACGCGCTACATCGCCGCGATGCGCGTGTTCCGGCACGTGCTGCGGACCAAGCGCGAGGAGCTGGTGCTCACGACGGCCATCATGTCGATGCTGCTGGTCGTCGCCGCGTCGGTGATGTACTTCGCGGAGAACGAGGCGCAGCCGCAGAAGTTCTCCAGCATTCCCGAGAGCATGTGGTGGGCGGTGGCCACGCTCACCACGGTGGGGTATGGAGATGTGTATCCCGTCACGCCGCTCGGCCGCCTGGCCGGGGGATGCATCGCCATCCTGGGCCTCGGCTTCTTCGCCCTTCCCACCGCCATCCTCGGCGCCGGCTTCGTCGATGCGGTGCAGATGCTGAAGGCGCCGCCGGTCTGTCCCCACTGCGGGAAGTCTGTCGCCCGGCCTGGAGAGGGCGAATGAATTCGCGGCAACAACGGCCCGAAGTCCGCCTGCGCGGACTCCCCATCCGGCATCGGCGCGTTGCCGGAGCACCCCTCTCGCCAGACCGCCCGGGCTGCGTTTAGCTTGCACCGGAATCGGGCTGGCGCCGCGGGGCCGCGGCCGCAGTCCCGCAGGGACTTCGTGCTGTTGCTGCCGCGAGTTCATTCGCCTTTCCCGCGCTTTCCGGAGCCCCGATGCTCGACAACCGCTCGATCCCCGCCGTGACGGTCATCCCCGTGCTCGTCTATCCCGACGTGGCCGCGGCGGTGGCATGGCTGTGCGCGGCATTCGGCTTCACGGAGCACCTCCGCATCTTCGACCACCGCGCGCAGCTCGTCGTGGGCGGCGGCGCGGTGGTGGTCGCGCAGGGCGATTTCGATCCCCCCGCCGGCGATCGTCCCGGCGGCCACTCGGTGATGGTGCGCGTGGAGGACGTGGACGCGCACTGCGCGCGGGCCACGCGGCACGGCGCCCGCATCACCCAGCCGCCCACGACCCACCCCTTCGGCGAGCGCCAGTACGGCGCGATCGACTTCGCCGGGCACGCGTGGACCTTCACCCAGTCCGTTGCCGACGTGGACCCGGCGGACTGGGGCGGCGTCCTGGTCGCCCGCGGTGAGGGTGAGATCGGCAGCACCGGAGGGAGCCCGCCGCGTGGCTGAGCGGAAGCACGGCGCCCGCGCGCCGGAAACCACGTCGACGGTCGCGGGGGCGGACTGGTACGGGCGGGAGATCGCCGGCGAGAGCCACACGGCGGTGCTCTTCGTGGACCTGGACCTGACGGAGGCGGTGAACCAGGGCGCGGTGTTCAACGACTGCACCTTCCGCCGCGCGAAGTTCAACCTGTCCACGCACACCGGCGCGGCGTTCGTCAACTGCACCTTCACCGGGTGCAACTTCTTCGACACGCGCTTCACCGACTGCAAGATGGTCGGCAGCATGTTCGACCGGTGCACCTTCGACGTGATGCAGGTGTCCGGCGGAAACTGGTCGCTGGCCGGCCTTCCCGGCGCCGACCTGCGCACCGCGTCGTTCCGCGGCGTGCGGATGCGCGAGGCGGACCTCACCGGCGTGCGCTGCCAGGGTGCCTCGCTCCGCGACGTGGACCTTTCCGGCGCCTGGATGCACGGCGCGCAGCTGGCCAGGTGCGACCTGCGCGGCAGCGACCTGAGCGCCGTCCAGCCGGAGAACGTGGAGCTGCGCGGCGCCATCGTCACCTGGGAGCAGGCCATCGTCATCGCCACCGCGCTCGGCCTGGACGTCCGCCCCGAGTAGCCGCGGCGGCAACGATACCGGCTCACGATCACCACGGCCCTTCTTCCTGCCGCTCCGTCTTGCTGCCGATCAGCCGCCGCTTACCGCGCCGGCGACAGGTCGCGGATCGTGCCCGCCAGCATCCGCACCTTCGCCGCGTCCGGCGAGCCGGGAGCGTAGGTGCCGACCTGCGACGCCAGCGTGACCAGCGCCGTCCGGCGCGCCGCGCCCGAGGCGCCCTCGGCGCGGGCCAGCGCCGCGCGCACCGAGGAGACGCGCGCGGCCGACAGGCCGTGCGAGCGCTCCAGCTGGTCTACGTAGGCGTGAGCCAGCGCGAAGCTGGGCGCCCAGGTGAAGTGCGGCTGCCCCTGCGTGTTCAGGTAGTCGATGTGCACGGTCCTGGCCGCGTCGATCTCGTGCTGCGACAGCATGGGGCTGGGCGCCAGCTCGAAGATGTCCAGGCCGCGCGAGATCTCGGAGCTCACGATCACCCCGTTGTACCAGTATGCCGACCAGCTTCCGCCGCTGGCCATCCGCGTCGAATCCACCGGCCCGCGGTCGAAGAAGGCGATCTCGCGGGGGTGCGCGGCGTCGGTCCAGTCGAACACCGAGATGCCGCCCTGGTACCACGCCTGCACCATCACGTCGCGCCCGGGGATGGGGATGAGCGAGCCGTTGTGGGCCACGCAGTTCTCGTTGGCCGTCTGCGGCGCCGGGAGCTTGTAGTAGCCCTGGAAGTTCATCCGGCTGCGGTCGGCGATGGTGAAGATCGCGTCGGCGCCCCACTCGCGGCGGTCGCTGGCGCGGCACTTGGCCTGGCCGCCGCCGCCCCACTCGTCGCTGAACAGCACCTTGGTGCCGTCGTTGTTGAAGGTGGCCGAGTGCCAGTACGAGAAGTTGCTGTCGGACACGGCCGCGATGCGCGTGGGGTTGGCCGGGTCGCGGATGTCCAGCAGCATTCCGTACCCCTCGCAGGCGCCGCCGGCCAGCCCCACGGCCGGGTACACGGTGATGTCGTGGCACTGCGTGGGCCCGGTGCGGCGCGCCGCCTGCGCGCCGAACATGCGGTCCACGATCCCCTGCAGGCTCTCGCGCAGCGCCGCGCTGTCGGCCGCCGTGGCCGCGCCGGTGCCGCCGCGCGCCTTCACGATGCTGTCCAGCATGGGGTTGATGAACTGCGGGGGCGCCACGCGCTCCACCCCCTGCACCCGCACCGTGTACATCCCGCGGGCGCGGGCGGCGGCGGCCTCCTGGGCGGCCTCGGCGATGTCCTCGGGCGACTCGCCGTGGCGCGGGGGCGCGGCCAGGTTGTTGAAGATGCGCGGCGAGCTGACGATGGCCGCCTGCTCGGGGTGCGCCACCGGGACCTTGATCACCTCGATGCGGAAGAGCGACGAGTTGGGGTCCTGGTCCGGCGCGGCGCGCACGCACCCGGCCAGCTCGCTGGGCGAGCGCACGCCCGCCGAGCCGGAGATGTACACGTACACGTTCTCCGGGTCCTTCGGATCCGCCAGCACCGTGTGCGTGTGCGAGCCGCGGCAGGTCTGCACGTTGCCCACGTTGCGCGGGTGCTCGATGTCGCTGATGTCGAAGATGCGCAGCCCGCGCAGCCGCTCGCGGCTCACGGTGTCCTGCACGCCCTGCGTGCCGCAGTCCAGGCGCCCGGTGAGCCCCTCGCCCGAGATGAAGAGCAGGTTCCGGTACACGGAGACGTCGCTCTGCGAGGCCGGGCAGACGAACGCCGTCTTCAGCGTGGGGTGGCTGGGGTTGGAGATGTCCCAGATCTGCCAGCCGTTGTAGCTCCCCTGGATGGCGTAGTGGCCGGTGAAGGCCAGGTCCGAGTTGGTCTTGCCCACGAACGCCTCGGAGGGCGGCGTCTCGGAAAGGACGCGCAGGTTCCACGCGGCCTCGCCGGCGTCGCGCAGCCCGGCGCGCAGGCCCACGCGCGGGTCGGGGCTGGGCGCCTGGGCCGCGGCCGGCGCGGCGAGCGCGGCCGAAAGCGCGGCGGCGAGGGACAGCTTCCACGCGGAGGGAGAGACGGATCTCACCCCCCGGCGGCATGCCGGGGACGACAGGTTCATGGTTGCTTCCTCTGGCTGGGTGAAGGGGGTCCTGCGGGTGTCGCGGCGGCCGGTCACGGCGCGGGCGCCCCGAAGACGACGGAGGCCAGCATCCGCTGCATCCGGTCGATCTCGGTGGTCTGGTCTACGTTCACGTCGCTGGCGAACTTGAACACCGTCTCGTCCTGCCCGGCGCCCCACGAGCCGAACAGCTGCTGCACCATCTGCGTGGCGCCGCGGTGGTGCTGGATCATGAAGGTCAGGAACAGCCGGTCGAACTCGCTTCCCGTGGCATGCTCCAGCTCGGCCATCTGCGCGTCGGTCAGCATTCCCGGCATCAGCATCTCGTGCTGCATGCCGCCCATCTCCATGTGCATGGGCGCGGCGGGGTCCGGCACCGGCTGGCCGCGGTCGCGCAGCCACTGCTGCATCGTCGCGATCTCGTCCTGCTGCGCGTTGATGATGCGCGCCGCCAGCGTCTGCACCGAGGCGCTGGCGCCGTGCGTGGGCGCCAGGCGCGACATGACGATGGCCTGCGCGTGGTGGCCGATCATCGACGACATGAAGTGCACGTCGGCCGCGGTCCAGCGCGCCGTGTCGGGCCGCGCGACGGGCGCCGCCTGCGGCGTGTCGTGATGGTGCTCCTGCGCGGCCGCGGGCATCGCGGCGGCCATGCCGGCGGCGAGCAGCGCCGCGGCGGCGAGCGAACGGGTGTGCGGTCGGGTCATACGGGATGGTGCTCCGGGAAGCGCTGTCGAAAGCCGCGCCGGTGTGGGTTCGGGATGATGAACCGATAGTAGCACGCCGGAATCAGTTGGCAAGGCTGTTTTCATTGCCGCGGGTCCGCCGCGGGCGATCGGTCCCTCCCGCGCGGCGCGGTCCCCTCGAGCGAAAGTCGCGCTCGCGGGGCGGAGTGTTAAGCCGGGGGACGCTGCGGTGTACGCCCGGCGAGGGGGATAGGTTTCATCCCCGCCGCCCGCATGCCAGCAGAAGAATCTTGCGCCCGCGGCCCGCGCGGCAGAGCGTTGGAAGCGGATGCGCATCCGTTCCCCGCCCACCGGAGGGAGCGATGGATCTCCTGAAGACGCTGCTGTTCACCATCCTGGTCCCCGGCACCGTCGCCGGCTACGTCCCCGCGTGGCTGCGGCGCGGCGAGGCCGCCGAGGCCGCGCCGCCGGCGTGGCGGGTCGCGGCCGGCGTGCTGGTGTTCGCCGTGGGCGCGGCGGTGTACCTGCGCTGCGCGTGGGACTTCGCCACCGCGGGCCGGGGAACGCCGTCGCCGACGCACCCGCCGCGGGCGCTGGTGGCGCGCGGGCTGTACCGCTGGTCGCGCAACCCCATGTACGTGGGGGTGGTGATGGTGGTGCTCGGGCAGGCGCTGGGGTTCGCGTCGCGGGCCGACGCGGTGTACGGCGCGCTGCTCTGGGCGGCGTTCCATCTCCGCGTGGTGCTGGTGGAGGAGCCGGTGCTGCGCCGGTCGTTCGGCGCGGCGTACGAGGGATACGTGGCCCGCGTGCCGCGCTGGTTCGGCCGCGCGCGCCCGGCGCCGGAGCCGTTCCGGATTCCGTGATCCACTCATTATCAGGGTCGATGAATCTCCCGCCCATTGGAGGCAACGTGCACGCTCCCCATCACCACCGCCTGATCGCGATCCTCATCGCCATCCCCCTCCTCCTTCTCGCCCGCCCCGCGCCGGCGCAGGAGCCGGAGGCGAAGAAGAGCACCGGCGCGCCGGACCGGTGCGTCCCCGCGGTCGCGCAGCGCGACTCGATGCGGATGCACCCGCCGCACGGCTACCTGCTGGCGGTGATGGCCGGCTTCATCGTGGCGCCCCCGGCGCTGCTGCGGCTCCCCGGCTTCGCGTGCGAGGACAGGGACGACCGGCCGCTGGGGCTGCTGCGCGACCACGTGGCGGTGTTCGTGGGCGGCGGCGGGCTGATCACCGGCGAGTGGAAGGGCGGCCCCGCGGGCTCGGTGGACGCCGAGGCCGTGGTGCGGCACGTCTACGCCGACGTGCGCGGCGAGCAATACTGGTTCACCGGCGACCGCATCCGCATGTGGGACGCGCGCGTGGGCTACCTCTACCAGCCCGTGCGCACGCTGGCCGGGGGGATCACGGTGGGCTACCGCGGCGCCAGCGGGGCGCCGGGCGACTGGGGCGTGGAGGGGGTGCAGATCGGGCTGCCGCTGGTGATCGGCGCCTGCCCCGAGTCCAGCCCGTGCTGGATCCACTGGGAGCCCACGTACGTGTTCAGCCGCGGCCACCTGCGCGTGAGCCCGCGCGCCCGGGTGGACATGACGCTGCCGCGCACGCCGCTGCTGGTGCGCCTGGACATCGACAGCAAGGGCGTGCGCAGCGAGAACCCGTTCGTGGCCACGCTCAGCCTGGGGCTGCGGCCGTGACGCGGCGCGCGCTCGCCGCCGCGGCCGTGGCGCTGGCGTCCTCGGCGGCGGCGTGCCTTCCCATCCCGCACTGGGAGACGGGCTCGCCGCGGCTGGTGGGCCGGGTCACGCGCGAGGACGGAACGCCCGTGGCCGGCGCGCGGATCGCCGTGACGCACCACGCCGAAGACGCCACCTGCGCGCGGCCGACCGGCGCGGCCACCACCGACGCCGGGGGCCGCTTCGAGCTGCCGCGCGGGCGGCGCTTCGAGCCGGTGGTGCTCTTCTTCGGCGACTGGACCCACGGCTACCGCGTCTGCGCCGGCGCCGCGCCGCCGCTGGGCGAGGCGTACTACTGGAACAGCTTCGCGTCCGTCCCGCGCAGCGACTCCATCGCGTGCGTGGAACGGGGCGGGCCGGGGCGCACGACGGTCACCTGCGCCACGCGGCGCGACCGGTGGCGCCATCCATGACGTCGCCCGCGCCGGTCGCCTACGACGCCATCGGCACCACCTACGTGCGCCACCGCCGCCCGGACCCGCGCATCGCCGCGGCGGTCGCCGAGGCGCTGGGGGATGCGGCGTCGGTCGTGAACGTCGGCGCGGGCGCGGGCGCGTACGAGCCGGATGACCGTCCCGTCGCCGCCGCCGAGCCCTCGGCGGTGATGCTGGCGCAGCGCGCGCGAGGTGCCGCGCCCGCCGTCCAGGCCCGCGCGGAGGCGCTGCCGTTCGCCGACTCGTCGGCCGGCGCGGTGATGGCGGTGCTCACGATCCACCACTGGGCGGACGCAGCGCGCGGGCTGGCGGAGTGCGCGCGCGTCGCCCGGGACCGCGTCGTCCTCCTCACCTTCGACCCCGAGAGCGCGGGGTTCTGGCTGGTGCAGGACTACTTTCCCGCCATCCACGAGCTGGACGCGCGGACGATGCCGACCCTCCCCGCCATCGCCTCCGTCCTGGGCGAAATCGAGGTGCGGCCGGTCCCCATCCCCGCCGACTGCGCGGACGGCTTCCTGGGCGCGTACTGGCGCCGCCCCGCCGCGTACCTGGACCCGGAGGTGCGCGCCGGCATCTCCGTCTTCGCCCGCATCGGCGGCCTGGAGCCCGCGCTCGGCCGCCTGCGCGGCGACCTGGCCAGCGGCGCGTGGCATGCGCGCCACGGCCATCTCCTCGAGCGCGGCGAGCTGGACATCGGCTACCGCATCGTCATCTCCAGAATCTGCTGAAAAGGCCGGGTTCACGCGGAGAAGCGGAGAAACAGAGATTGCGTCCCTGCTTCTCCGCTTCATCTCATCCGATACCGCGGGACGTCAGTTCGTGCATCTTCGGCGAGGTGCACTGGTTCTTCCGCCGGACCGGTATCAGCTGTATCCGGCTGGTGAATCCGCGGGAATGATCGCGGCGGCGGGCTCCGGCTGCCGGATCCCCTTGAAGTTCACGAAGGTCTGCGCGGTGACCGGGAACGCCGCGTAGACCAGCGACTGGTAGGTGGTGCCGTGGTGCTGGTAGATGGCCTGGGCCGTCCAGAAGTTGTCGTCGATGATGCTCGGGTTGAAGTTGCCGGGCAGCGTCCAGTCGCCCACCGGCTGCGCGTACCCGATGGGCGCGGCCTCGGTGAACAGGTTCGTCATGAACTCGTCCTCCGGCCATCCCCAGCTCAGGTCCCACGGCGCGTAGATGTTCTGCACGTCGCCGGGCGACCACCAGCAGAACGGCGCGATGTCGAGCGTGTTGTGGTAGCGCCAGGGGAACTCGGGGTTGCCCAGCCCGTTGAAGTAGGTGTTGAACCCGGCGTCGCCCGGCGTGAGCCCCGCGAAGCTGAACAGCGCCATGTTGTGCCCGTATCCGCCGCCGTACAGCACGTCGTTCAGGTAGGCGTACAGCGTGGGCGTGAGCGTGCCGCCCAGGCTGTGGCCGGTCACGTACAGGAACGTGGGATCGGCCTGCGCCAGGTACTCCGCGATCGACTGCCCCGTGACGGGATCGGCGAGCGAAAGAATGTCGGTCATCCCGTTATAGGTGCCCGTCGAGATCAGCGCGTCGGACGGCGCGTGCGGCGCCAGCTGGTTGAAGGGGACGGTGGTGCCGACGTCGAAGTCCTGCAGCGACCACGTTTCCCAGCTGTCCGGGTTCGTCCCGCGGATCACCACCGTGTACTCGTCGAGCGTGGAGCGGTGGGCGATGTAGGCGCGGGAGTAGGAGACGCCGAAGTCGTCCACCAGCTCCGCCGGCCCCCACACCACCTGCCATCCCAGCGCCGCCACGTCGCCCGGGATCGACGACATCGGATCGTCGTACGAGATCACCGCCAGGTTGATCATGGTACGCGGGTAGTAGCCGAAGTTCGAGGTCGTTTCGGCGGGTGTGGGCATGGGGACCTCCATCATGAAAGGGCGATGCGCACGCAGGATGTTCCCGCGCAAGCACAAGGGCGACAATCGCTTCGCACCCCTGCGCAAGAGGGGCGACGAAACACCTGATACGTAAATCCGTATCAGTTATCTACCACGATAAGCCGCCCGCCGCCGGAGTCAAGGATGATCATTCCATCCGACTCGCCGATCACCCCGCCAAGTCTGGCGTCCGGCGCGGACGGACGTAGACTTAACACGAACCCTCGACTGACCGAACCCGCGAATCCGCATGCGCCGATGAGACGAACGTCCTTTCTCCTGACCGCCCTCCTCGCGCTGGGCGCGTGCGCGGCGCCGAACGCCGCGACCCACGGCTCGGCGATGGCGCCCGCCGCCGCGGGGATGACGGCGAGCGCGGATGCCGGCTCGCACCCGGCGTGGGCGCGCAACGCGGTGATGTACGAGGTGAACGTGCGGCAGTACACCCCCGAGGGCACCTTCGCCGCGCTTGAGCGGCACCTGCCGCGGCTGAAGGCCATGGGCGTGGACGTCCTCTGGCTGATGCCCATCCAGCCCATCGGGGTGAAGAACCGCAAGGGGTCGCTGGGGAGCTACTACTCCATCTCCAACTACACCGCCGTGAACCCCGAGTACGGCAGCGACGCGGACTTCAAGCGCTTCGTGGAGGCCGCGCACCGGCAGGGGATGAAGGTGGTGCTGGACTGGGTGGCCAACCACACCGCGTTCGACCACGGCTGGATCACGGCGCACCCCGACTGGTACGTGCACCGCGCCGACGGCACCATCTCCAACGCGCGCGACAACGAGGGGCGCGAGACCGACTGGACCGACGTGGCGGAGCTGGACTACGACAGGCCCGCCATGCGCCAGGCGATGCTCGCCGACATGCGCTGGTGGCTGGACACCATGGGGCTGGACGGCTTCCGCTGCGACGTGGCCGGCGGCGTGCCGATGGACTTCTGGATGCAGGCGCGCGCCGCGCTGAAGGCGGCGAAGCCGGACCTGTTCCTGCTGGCCGAGGCCGAGAGCCCGGAGATGCACACCGCCTTCGACGCCACCTACGGCTGGGAGCTGCACCACCTGCTGAACGAGATCGCGCAGGGGAAGAAGGGCACCGGCGAGCTGGACGGCTACTTCGCGCGGCAGGCGCAGCGCTTTCCGCGCGACGCCATCCGGATGTACTTCACCAGCAACCACGACGAGAACAGCTGGAACGGCACCGAGTTCGAGCGCATGGGCGCCAACC
This sequence comes from Longimicrobium sp., assembly GCF_035474595.1. Lineage (NCBI taxonomy): Bacteria > Pseudomonadati > Gemmatimonadota > Longimicrobiia > Longimicrobiales > Longimicrobiaceae > Longimicrobium > Longimicrobium sp. The sequence continues at coordinate 21,679 of NZ_DATIND010000099.1, read as the reverse complement.
ACGTGCCCGCGTTCGTGCTGAGCGCCACCGCCCAGAACTCCATGCCGCTGCTGTACACCGGCCAGGAGGCCAGCCTGCGCAAGCGGCTGCGCTTCTTCGACAAGGACACGGTGGACTGGAGCGGCCCGTCGCTGGCCGACTTCTACCGCGCGATGTTCGAGCTGAAGCACACGCAGCCGGCGCTGGCCAACGGCGGCTGGGGCGCCCCGCAGACGGCGCTCCGCACCGACGCGGGCGAGCGCGTCTACGCCTTCACCCGCACGCAGGGCACGAACACCGTGCTGGTGGCCGTGAACTTCGGCGACCTGGCCGCGCACGCCACCTACCAGGACCTGCCGCGGCCGGGCACCTACACCGACTGGTTCGGCAGGGCCCCCGTTGCCCTCGCCGCGTCGGGAACCCTCGACATCCCCGCGCACGGATACCGCGTGCTGGTGCGGTAGTCCGCTCGCAAGCGACGGGGCCGCGCCGCGTCCGGGAACCCGGGCGGCGGCGCGACCCGGTTCCTTCGCCACGAAGCCGGCCGGCGCACTCCGCGCCGCCAGGGAGGATTCCGATGCCGTTCGCCCCGAAGCAGGCCCGGACCCCGCGCGATGCAGCGCCGCCCGCGCCCGCGCCCGCGCGTACGCAGTCCGCGACCCCGCCGCGTTCGGACTGGGCGCCGCGCGGGCCCGGCCAGCCGCTGGCGCCCCCGGTGCGTGCCTCCATGGAGCGGCGCTTCGGCCACGACTTCGCGCGGGTGCGCATCCACGCGGGCGACGAAGGGGCGCGCGCGGCGGCTTCGGCGGGCGCGCTGGCCTACGCGGCCGGGTCCAGCATCGTGTTCGCACGCGGCCAGTACGCGCCTCACACGGCGGCCGGGGAGCGGCTGCTGGCCCACGAGCTGGCGCACGTGGTGCAGACCGGCGGGCGCGCACCCGGCGCCCCGGCGGTGCCGGGCCGGCCCGACGGCGCGGCGGAGCGCGCGGCGGACGGCGCGGCGTCGCGGGTGGCGGCGGGCCGCCCGGCGGGGCCGCTGCGGGCCGCCGCGCCCGCCGTCCACCGCAAGGGCGTCACCCTGACCATCCCGCAGATCAAGCGCCAGATCGCGGAAAAGGGCCACGACGACATCACCGCCCTGGCCAGGCTGATCCCCGACTCGGGGAACGGGAAGGCCCGCATCCGCGAGGCGACGGTCGGCGGCGCGAAGCACGTCTTCAATCTCCAGTTCAACATCCAGCAGCAGTCGATCGAGGCCACCCTGCTGATGGGCAACGACGCCGAGACGGTGGAGGCCGTGTCCACCACCGGGACGCCGCCGTCACAGACGGTCAACCACGACATCCGCATGACCTTCCCGTCGAACATGGCGGGCGACGGAGTGACCACCATCTTCCACGAGCTGGTGCACGCGCGCATCATCCTGGACCGGCAGCTGCCCGAGAGCGAGCGCGGCGACACGTTCCGCCGCTACGCCCAGCAGATGGAGATGGCGTCCGACCCGGCGCTGCTGGCGGCCACCGGGACCTCGCCGAAGAAGGCGGCGGTGATCAGCGCGATCCAGTCGCTGCGGGCCGGGCTGCGGGCGGTGCCCGGATTCGACGAGTCACGCGCGGCCAGGCACAGCAGCGACGACGAGCTCTACGAGTTCCTGGTGAACGAGAAGTTCACCAACACCGAGGCCTCCACCGTGGTCGGCGGCACGGCCACCCCTGCCGGGAAGGTGGCGAAGCGGTACGCCGCGGCGGTGCGGAGCAGGCTGCAGAGCGGCCTGCGCGGCGACGCGCTGACCACCTTCAAGGCCGGAAAGCTCGCCGGGCTGGTGGACGATCGCGAGAAGGCGCTGACCGACGCGCTGGTCGCGCTCTACGCCGCGCTGGACGAGCAGCTGGCCTCGATCGCGAAGATGAAGAAAGAGGGGATTCCCGGCGCCTCGCCCAACCCGCTGCCGGACTTTTCGCCCGGGATCCGCCCGGCGCCGGTCGACATCACCGGAAAGCCGGTGCCGGCCGGGCCGTGAGCCGCCCGCGGGGACCGTGGGGCGAGGAACCGCCCGGGGCAATGCGCTCCGGGCGGTTTCGTCGTTCTGCGGTGATCTACCGCTCCCAGAACGGGGGCGGCTCGATGCCGAGGGCGCGCAGGTAGACGTAGCCCTGCCCGCGGTGGTGGATCTCGTTGTCGATCACGTAGAGCAGCAGGTCGTGCGCGACGCCGGGGTACTGGCCGAACGCGGTCATCTGCTCGTGGAAGCGCTCCGGCGGGATCTGCGCCCACGCGGCGTTCATCTGATCGGTGCTCTCGTCCCACCGGCGCAGGATCTCGTCCTTGGGGATCGGGTCGCGGTCGAACGACGTGTCCCACTCGCCGGTCGCCACGCCGCGCACCATCGGCATGGCCATGCTCAGCATCTCCAGCGCGATCGCGCCGAACGGGCGCATGCCGCCGACGGAGAAGGTGAAGAGCTCGTGGTCCGGGAAGAGCTCGATCACCCGCCGGGTCAGGCGGCGGTGGCCCTGCCAGTGCTCCAGCAGCGCCTCGGGGGTGATGAACACGGCGGGTGCGGCGGATTCGGTCGACACGGCTGGCCTCGCGTGGTGAGGGTGAGCCCTGCGCGTCCCGCAGCCGGATGGCTGTTCGGGATTTTTTCGGGAGCACACAGTCTACTTCCGGGGCTCGCGGAGGGCAAGAGAGTCGATCGAGTCGCTTGCTCCCGCCGCGCCGCATCCGGACTTTGCGCGTCTCCTCCGCACTTCCAACGGCTCTGGATCGGCATCACCGGGAGATTCCGTGAAGCATTATGCGATCGTGGAGATGGACGTGACCGACCGCGGCTGGATCGCGGCGTACGTGCAGGACGTGACGCCGATGATCGAGCGGTTCGGCGGGCGGTACCTGGCCCGCACCTCGCGGCTGGAGAAGATGGAGGGCGAGCGCGCCGCCCCGCAGGTGCTCGTGCTGACCGAATGGCCGTCGCGCGAGGCGGCGATGGCGTTCTACGAGAGCGACGAGTACCGCCCGTACCGCGAGAGCCGTCTGGCCGGCGCGCGCTGCGAGTTCGTGCTCGTCCCCGGCGAGGACATCACCGGCGCGGCGCGCATCCCGGAGTGACGGGAAGCATCTCCGCCGCCATTCCCCTGGTTGGATCACACGGAGGAGACGGAGAAGATCCATCCTCCGTTCCCCCCGATTCCCCGTGTGATTCCTGCAAGTCAGGAGGGTTGATGGACGATTCCGCATCTCTCGACACGCTCTTTCGCGAGGCAGCCGGCGCGATCGACGCCGGCGACACGGGCGCGCTGGAGCGCCTTCTCGCCGCGCATCCGGCGCTGGTGCGCGAGCGCCTCACCGCGCCCGGCGACTGGCTGCGCGACAGGGTGAACGGCGCGCTGGAGGGCTACTTCCGCGCGCCGTACCTGCTCTGGTTCGTGGCGGACAACCCGATCCGCATCGGGAGCCTTCCCGCCAACATCGCCGAGGTCGCGCGGACGATCGCCACCGCGGCGAAGCGCGAGGAGGCGCCGGAGCTGCAGGCGCAGCTCGACTACGCGCTCGCGCTGGTGGTGACGGGGCGCGTCCCCCGCGATTGCGGCATGCAGACGGAGCTGATGGACGCGCTGATCGACGCGGGCGCGAACCCCGGCGATGGCTACGGCGCGCTCTCCGCGCGGAACCTGGCCGCGGCGGCGCACCTGGTCGAGCGCGGAGGGAGGCTGACGCTCGCGGCCGCGCTCTGCCTGGACCGCGCGGACGACGCGGCGCGCCTCGCGGCGGATGCGACCGCGGAGGACCGCCAGATCGCGTTCGCCGCCGCGGCGCTGAACGGGAACGCGGGCGCGCTGGCGACGCTCATCGGACTCGGCGCCGACGTCAGGGCGTACGCCACCGCGATCCATCCCCATGCCACGCCCCTGCACCACGCGGTCGACTCCGGCTCGCTCGGCGCGGTGAAGGTGCTCGTCGAGGCCGGCGCCCCCCTCGACGCCCGCGACCGCGTCTACGACGGAACGCCGCTCGATTGGGCCGAGCACCTGGGCCGCGGCGAGATCGCCCGCTGTCTGCGTGAATTGGCGGCGAAATCGGTGGAAGATGGAGATGGGTAGCGGGATGCGGGAAATCGGCGCGTCTCGGCGAATCACGTGCGCGACCGGCGATAGATCCTTCGGCCTGCAACTTACGGTGTGGATGCAGGTTGTGGCTTGGCCGGCCTGAATGGAAAGTTCCGCGTGCAGCCGGTCACCGGCGACTAAAGTCGCAGCAACAACTACGGGAAGCGTCGCAAACTGCGCGAGGCTGTTCGGCTCGGCAGCCGGTTCCGCTCTGGAGGACGCCTCCCCCTTTCATCCATCGTGGTCGCGCGCAGCGCGGTGTTCGACTCAGGATGACGTCATCAGGAATAGCGCGTAGAAGTTAGCGACAGCGCACGACAAGCACCGTTTCGGAAGGCTCCGGGGGAACGTACGTTCATCGCGCCGGCCGGGGGGTCGCCGGGCAGAGATGGCGGGGCCGGCGCGTTGCAGTCTCCGGCCGAACGCGCGGCGGCATTGGCCTCCGCGCCGCATCTCCATCTCCCGAATCCCGAAACGATGTCCCGGCTCCACATCCGGCAGCTCGCCGCGCTCGCGTCCGTGTTCGTCTCCGCCTGCCATCCGGCCGCCCGCCCCGCCACCTCGCCCGGGTCGCCGGCGGAGCTGCGGCAGGCGTGGCAGGACGCCTTCAACCGCGCCGACACCGCGGCGCTCGTCTCGCTCTACGCGCCCGACGCGGTGCTGGTGACGCCGTCCGGGACGGTGCTGACCGGCGGGCAGGTGGCCGCGCGCGGCACCGTGGGGCACCTGATGGAGGACCGCACGCTGCGCCTGTCCCCGCTGCACCAGCGCATGGCCGGGCCGGCGGGGCACCTGCAGGGCACGTGGCAGGCGCGCGCCCGCGGAGACGCCCGGCTGCTGGGCTCGGGCACGTACTTCATGGTGTTCGGCCGCGAGCGCGACGGCCGCTGGAGCATCCTCTACCACGTCTGGCGCGAGGACCGCGAGCCGGCCGTGAACCGCGACGACCCGTCGGTCCGCGGCTGACACACTTCGACGCACGGAGAACCGGATGGAGGAGTACCAGATCGTCGCGAAGGACGGGAAGCTGCACCTGCAGACGCCCGGGTACTTCGGCAGGGACCTGGGGGAGTTGCACGAGACGTGGGGCGGCACGCTGGAGACGCGCAACTTCCTGGCGGGCAACTACGTGCTGGAGGACGTTTCCGGGATGTTCTCGAAGGGCGAGAAGTACAGGATCCGCAAGCCGAACGGCGACGAGGGATACCTGAAGAAGCGGAAGTCCTCGTCCGACACCTACGTGTTCGACACCGACGAGTAGCTCCCTTGCGGCGGCGCGGCGCCGGGTCTACCCTGGCGCCGTCCGCGCATCTCCAACCCACCGCCCGCCCACGCCGATGACCATCGCCGAACTGCTGCTGCCGGAGCTGGACCAGGAGCTCGCCACCACCCGCCGCGTGCTGGAGCGCGTGCCGGACGGCCGCGGCGAGTGGAAGCCGCATCCCAAGTCGTTCCCCATGGCGCACCTGGCGCAGCTCGTGGCCCGCCTGCCGTCGTGGACCACGATGATGATGTCGCGCACGGAGATCGACATCGCCCCGGTGGACGGGCCGAAGTTCCCCGGGTACACGATCGAGACCACGGCCACGCTGCTGGCCGAGTTCGACCGCAACGCCGCCGCCGCCCGCGAGGCCATCGCGAACGCCGCGGACGACGACTTCCAGGTGCCGTGGACGCTGAAGCGGGGCGGCGCCGTGCTCCAGACGCAGAGCCGCTACCAGATGCTGCGCTCCGTGGTCCTCAACCACCTGGTCCATCACCGCGCGCAGCTGGGCGTGTACCTGCGCCTGGTGGACGTTCCCGTCCCCGAGATGTACGGCCCCACGGCGGACGAGGGGAAGTAGGCGGGGAGATGGCGGAGCCGCGCCCGCCGGACGCCGCCCTCGCGGAGCGGATGGAGGAGCGGCTCCGCGCGTGGGGCGTGCGGCCGGATTCCACGCGCGAGACGGAGTCGTCGCTCGTGGCGTTCGGCACGCGCGGCGGCCAGCCCGTGGTCGTGAAGCTGGTGCGGCGGCGGGGCGACGAGTGGGATTCGGGCGCCGTGCTGGCCGCGTTCGGCGGGCGCGGGATGGTGCGCGTGCTCGGCCACGTTCCCGGCGCGATGCTGCTGGAGCGGCTGCACCCCGCCACCCTGCTGGCCGGGATGGCCATCGCCGGACGCGACGACGAGGCGACGGAGATCCTGGCGGACGTCATCGGCCGCATCTCCACCCCCGCCCCGCCTCCGCCGGGATGCGCCACGGTGGAGGAGTGGGCGCGCAGCTTCGACCGCTACCTGGCGTCCGGCGACACGCGGATCGAGCGCGGCCTGGCCGGGCACGCGCGCGGCGTCTACCGGGAGCTGTGCGCCTCGCAGCGCGAGCCGCGGCTGCTGCACGGCGACCTGCAGCACTACAACGTGCTGCTCGACGCGCGGCGCGGATGGACCGCCATCGACCCCAAGGGCGTGGCCGGCGAGGCGGAGTACGAGCTGGGCGCCGCGCTCCGCAACCCGGTGGAGCGGCCCGAGCTCTTCGCGTCGGCCGCGGCGGTGGAGCGCCGGCTGGCCATCTTCCGCGCGCGTCTGGGGATCGACGTGGACCGCGCGCGGGCGTGGGCGTTCGCGCAGGCCGTGCTCTCGGCCATCTGGGGCGCGGAAGACGGCTTCGACGTGCGGCCGGACGATCCCCCGCTCCTCCTGGCCGCGGCGATCCGACCCCTGCTGCGCGGCACGTGAGACAGGGGACAGGGGACAGGGACAGGGGCGGGGGGACAGGGGACACCGTCCCGCCGCCGGGGGGAGAGAGGGATCGCCCGTTTCCCGCCGTCTCGGCATCTGCATACCCCACAACGTTTTGTCCTGTGGAAAACCACGAACACACACGGTTTCTGACAAGAAAATCATTGACGCGGAGATTAACCCAGGATTAATATGACTCACCCACACGCGACGGACCCGTGCAGCGGGACCGTGCACCCAGCGCTCAGCGCTTTCGCGACCTGACGCTGCCCGGCGAAGGCTCCCCCTGGGAGCCGTCCGGCCGCCGGACACCCAGGGACGACATTCCCAAGCGCTCCCCACCGAGTGCCCGAACCCCTGCCCGGCCCCGCGTCGCGACGCCCGGCTGGCGGGGGTTCCGTTGCATGCGCACGGAGCGGCACGCGCGAGGGTCCGGCACCCCTCCCGGCGCGCCGCGGCATCCGTTCCGCATGCGCCGCAACGTGCACCGTCCGGCCACCCACCAACGCGCCCCGGAGGTCGCATGCGCCGCGCGGCCCAGGTACCCCTCACGCTCCTCTTCGGCTTGCTGGTCGCGGCCTGCGTCGACGACCGCAAGGGTCCATCGCCCACCTCCACCCTGGTCGTTCCCGAAGGCCCCGCGCACGCCGCGTCGGCGGCGGGAACGACGCTCGGACAGCCCATCTCCGGCCTGACGCTGGCCCAGCTCGCCGCGTTCAACCGGGGCAAGGTGCTGTTCGACAAGACCTTCTCGCAGACCAACGGCCTGGGGCCCATCTTCAACGCCAGCTCGTGCTCGGAGTGCCACGGCGAGGACGACGGCGTGCTGGGCGGAACGGGCGACGAGGTCGAGACGCACTTCACCAACGTGCGCAGCGACGGCAGCTGCGACCTGCTGACGGCCAAGGGCGGGTTCGTGCACCAGGACTCGGTCACGCCCAAGCTGTTCGCCGCCACGGGGCTGACCAGCGAGCCCTTCCCCACCGTGACGCACGCGCGGGGGTCGCGGACCGTGCCGGACCTGTTCGGGTTCGGGCTGATCGCCGCCATCCCCAACGCGGCCATCGTGAACCAGGAGGACCCGTACGACTACAACTACGACGGGATCTCGGGGCGCGCGCACTACACGTCCGCGGGCGACATCGGCAAGTTCGGGCACAAGGCCAACGAGGGGAGCGTGACGCTCTTCAACGCCGGCGCCCTGCTGAACGAGATGGGGATCACCAACAAGTTCAACCTGGCCGAGAACAACATCGGCGGGATGCCCATTCCGTTCGGCGTGGACCCCGCGCCGGAGCCGGAGATCAGCGGAACGGACTTCGACGACCTGAACTCGTTCGTCATCTTCCTGGCGCCGCCGCCCACGGTGCCGCTGACCACGCAGAGCGCCTCGGGGCGCGACCTGTTCAACTCCATCGGCTGCGCGGGGTGCCACACGGCGCAGTACACCACCACCGACGTGGGCATCGCCGCACTCAGCTACCGCACGGTGCGGCCGTTCAGCGACTTCCTGCTGCACGACATGGGCGCCGAGAACGTGGACATCTGCCTGGACCAGGCGCGCACGCGCGAGTTCCGCACGGAGCCGCTGATGGGCGCGCGCTTCATGGAGGTGTTCATGCACGACGGCCGCGCCAGCACCATCCAGGAGGCGGTGGCCGCGCACGGCGGCGAGGGCGCCAACGCGCGCACGCGCTTCCGCAACCTGACCCTCACCCAGCAGGCCGCGGTGGTCGCGTACGTGAACTCGCTGTAACGGCAGGGATGGTTCTGGAAGATGGAGATGGATTGAACGTCGAGGGGCCGCTGCCGGGCGGCCCCTTCGGCGTTTGGGTGCGAAAGTGCGAGAGTGCGAGAGTGCGAAAGTGTGCATCCCTCTCTGCTCCGCTGATTCTCCGCGCGACTGATTTTTTCCTGACTCGGCCCAGCGCTGCGCGCGTCCAGGAGAGGATGAAAGGAGATCGATCGTGAGCGCCGATGCCGCGGAATGAGCGCAGCAGCTTCGCGCAGTTTGCGAGGCTTTCCGTGGTTGTTGCTGCGGCTTCAGTCGCCGGTGATCGGCTGCGCCCGGAACTTTCCAACCCTGTCGGATGACGGATGGACCCCGCGGCTCGCGCGCGGCGTACACCATCTCCCGTCGCCCCGATTCTCCCCACCACCCGCCGAGACTTCCGATGCGCATCCGTCCCGTCCAGCCCGGCGACCGCGCCGAGTGGCTGCGCATGCTCCGCGCGCTGTACGACGGCACTGTGGAGGCCGACCACGCGGAGGACGTCGACGGCTTCCTGGCCGCGCGCCCGGCGGGGCGGCCGCACACGCAGGCGGTGTTCGTCTGCGAGCGGGAAGATGGCGCGCTCTGCGGCCTGCTCGAGCTCTCCCTGCGCAACTATGCCGAGGGCTGCGAGGGCGAGACGCCGTACGTGGAAAGCTGGTTCGTGGACGCGGACGTGCGCGGCCGCGGCATCGGCGCGCTGCTGATGCGCGCCGCGGATGCGTGGGCCCGCGAGCGCGGCTATACGGAGATAGCGTCCGACACGCTGCTGGACAACCACGCCAGCGAGCGCGCGCACCTCGCCGTGGGATTCGAGGAGGTGGAGCGCACCATCCACTTCCGCAAATCACTCGCGCCGTAGGCTTTACTGCGCTGCCCCCGGCGCGCCGCGGGCCCTCTCCCTGGCGACTGCCCGGCGCGACTGCGTCGCGTCCGGGCAGCGCCTGTCCCTCCCCCAAAACTGCCTGGGGGAGGGACGGTTCTTGCGCGGCCAGCAGGCATCGGCGCACGGATCGGCTCCGGCGTGGCAGGATGCCGGATTGACCGCGATGATGCGGGAAAGCAGTCCCGCAGGGACTTTGTGCTGTTGTTGCCCGCGAATTCCATTCGCCTTTCATCCCCGCAGGCGAGTCCACATCGGCCAGCCGGGCTTGCGGCGGGCGCGCGGGATGGTAACGTCCGTTTCGTGGCCGCTCCCGCCCCGCTCGCCGACGCACGTGCTCCGGAACGATCGATGAATTCCGACCTGATGCGCGGAAAGCTCATCCCTATGCTCATCGCGGTGCTGCTCGCGTGCGCCGGGTGCTCGTGGGGGATTGATCGCGGGATGGAGTTTCCGCCGCTGGACGCGGGGGTGACGATGGCCGTGGTGCGGCACGGGCAGGCGGCGTCTTCGGAGGAACGGCGCGACACCATCCGCGATCCCGCCCGGCTGCGCGCGCTGGTCCGCTTCGTGGATGAGCGCCGCGCCGGCTGGGAGCAGCCGTGGTACGGCGTCCCCGTTCCCTACACCATCGTGGAGTTCCGCGCGGGGAGCGAGATGGAGGGCTCGTTCGGCATCGGAACCAACTTCTTCGAGACGCTGCGGAACGGGGATTTCTACTCCCGCGCCGCCTCGCGCCAGGAGTTGGCGGAGTTCAGCCGCCTCATCGGCGAGCCGCCGCCATCCGGGACGCGGCGGTGATGGCGGACGGCGGGATGGCGGGCTTCATCCGGGCCGGCGGCGCGCGGCTGGAGTACCGGTGGGCGGGACCGCGGCCGGACCGCGCGCCCACGGTGGTGTTCCTGCACGAGGGGCTGGGGAGCGCCGGGCTCTGGCGCGACTTCCCCGTGCGGCTGGCGGCGGCGACGGGGTGCGGGGCCGTCGCCTGGTCGCGCGCGGGGTACGGCGCGTCCGATCCCGTTTCCCTCCCCCGCCCCGTCCGCTTCATGCACGACGAGGCGGCGGTGCTCGGCGAGGTGATCGGGGGACTGGGGATCGGCGGCCACGTCCTCTTCGGCCACAGCGACGGCGCCTCCATCGCCCTGATCCATGCGGGGAGCGCGCCGGCGCCGGGGCTGCGGGGGATGGTGCTCGAGGCGCCGCACGTGTTCACCGAGCCGCACGGGCTGGCCAGCATCGCCGCGATCCGCGACGTGTACCGCACCACGGACCTGCGCGAGCGGCTGGCGCGGCACCACGGCGCCAACGTGGACGTGGCCTTCCGCGGCTGGAACGACGTGTGGCTCGATCCCGATTTCCGCGCCTGGAACATCGAGGCGTATCTCCCCGCCATCCGCGTCCCCGCGCTCGTCGTCCAGGGCGAGGACGACGAGTACGGCACCTGGCGCCAGGTGGAGGCCATCCAGCGCCAGTCCGGCGGCCCCGTCGCCGTCCTCCCCATCCCCCAATGCGGCCACTCCCCCCACCGCGAGCACCCCGACGCGGTCCTCGCCGCCGCCGCCGCATTCGTGCGCCGGGTGATCGGGAGCGGCGCGGAGCGCTGACCCCGAGAAGGACAACAGCGAGAGCAGAAGCTGACGGTGCGTGAGGAGAGATCCTGCCCGCCAGGCTGGCCCCCTCCCCCGGCCCCTCCGCCCGCTCCGCGGGAGAGGGGAGAACTCACCGCTACCGAACTTCGGAGCTGCTGGGATGTTGGGCTCGGGCTTCGCGCCACACCTCCGCGGACGCATGCGCAATCACCTGCGCGCCGCGTTCGAAGTTACCCCCTCCCGTTATCGGGGCCCGTTATCGGGAGGGGGTACGCGGCCCCAGCCGCGGGGGGAGGGCCTCGCGGGCTCGCGAGGGAAGGTCCACACGGCCAGGGCCCCGCGAAACCTCCCCCGACAATAAAAATCGTATGCCTTTCCGCCGCACCCGCTTATGTTGAGGGGAGGATGATGATGGACGGTTCGACCCTGCGCTGGAAATCCTGCCGGTAATCCCTCTGTTACAGCGGAACCCTTGAACACCGAGGACATCATGAAGCGGAAGTTGCGGAGCCTCTCGGTCACGGTCGGGCTGATCGTGGGCGGAGCGGCCTTCGGCGCGGTCACGGCGGTGCTTGCGCTCGCGATCGCGATGGCGATCACCGGACAGCTGGGGAACCTGTCCACGGTCGGGCTGCTGGGCTTCGTCACCGCCGTGGGCGCGGTGCTGGGGATGGCCTTCTACCCCGCCGCCGTGTGGATGCTGATGCGCCGCGTCCCCGTCTGGATCGCGCTCCTCGGCACCGGCGCCGCCACCGTGGCCGGCGGGGTGACCGGGTGGATGATCCCGGCCCGTGATCCCTTCCAGGCCATCCTGATCGGCGCCACCTCCGAGGCGAGCGCGGTGCTGGACGCCACCGCAGGCGCGGTGATCGGCTTCCTCGTCGCCGCCGTGCTGCTGCGCATCACCGCCACGCGCGACGCGCGACGCCAGCCCCGCGTCTCCGTCGCGTGACACGCGGCATCTCCATCCGACGGCGAACGGCATGAGCCAGGCGCGACGCATCCTCGCCGTCACCGCGGGCCTGATCGTGGGCGGTGCGCTCTTCGGCGCCGTGGCGGCCATCGCCACGCTGGTCATCGGCCTGGCGGTGAGCGGGGGGCTGGAGGCGCTCGACCTCCGCGCGCTGCAGCTGGTGGGCGGCGTGGGCGCCGTGCTGGGCGGCGTGCTTTTCCCCGCCGCCGCGTGGCTGCTGATGCGCACGGTGCCGATCGGCCTGGCGCTGCTGGGGACGGTGGCCGGCACCGTCGCGGGCGGCGCGGCCGGGTGGCTGCTGGCGGCCAGCGAGTTCGGCCAGGTGGTGCACGTGCTCATCGGCGGGGTGATCGGCTTCGTCGCCGCCTCGGTGCTGCTGCGCATCCGCGCCGGGCGGGCCCCGCGCGTGCGGCAGCGCGTCTCCCCCGGCTGACCCGCATCTCCATCCCCCGATTCCGAAGTGCGTTCGTCCGGGAGATGATTCCCACGAGCGCCGATCGCCATCTCCATCGACCGAACGCCATGAAGCCGAACCTCCTCCCGCTCGCCCTGGCCGCGCTGGCCGCGACCGCCCCCGCCGCGCTCGCGCAGGAGCCGCCGCACGCGCACACGCACCAGCCGGGGGAAGCGGCGCCGCGGCTGGGGACGGTGCGCTTTCCCAACTCCGGCGCGGCGGCGGCGCAGGCGCCGTTCCTGCGCGGGCTGGCCTTCCTGCACAACTTCGAGTACGAGGACGCGGCCGACGCCTTCAAGGCGGCGGAGCAGGCGGATCCGCGCTTCGCGATGGCGTTCTGGGGCGAGGCGCTGACCTGGTCGCACCTGGTCTGGGGTGAGGAGGACCTTCCCGCCGCGCGGGCGGCGCTGCGGCGGCTGGCGCCCACGCCGGAGGCGCGGCTGGCGCTGGCCGGCACCCCGCGCGAGCGGGCCTACGGCGCGGCGATCGAGGCCTTCTTCGCGGACGCGCCGACCGCGGTGCGCACCGCCGCCTACGCCGACTCGCTGCGCGCGCTGGCGGCCCGCGACACCATGGACCTGGAGGCGCAGGCCTTCGCGTCCCTCGCGCTGCAGACGGCGCTGTACACCGGCGCGGTGCCGCCCGAGCGGCGCGCGGCCGTCCGCGACGCGGCCATCACCCTGGCCGAGCGCGTCTTCCGCGTCAGCCCGCAGCACCCCGGCGCGGCGCACTACCTGATCCACGCCACCGACGCCCCCGGCTTCGCGCAGCGCGGGCTGGCGGCGGCGCGCGCGTACGCCCGCATCGCGCCGGACGCGGACCACGCGCTGCACATGCCCTCGCACATCTTCCTGCAACTGGGGATGTGGGACGACGAGGTGAGCTCCAACGAGCGCGGGTGGGCGGCGTCGCGGGCGTGGGTGGCGCGTCGGAACGCGTCGCCGATGGCGCTGGGCTTTCACGGGCTGATGTGGCTGCAGTACGGCTACCTGCAGCAGGGCCGCTTCCGCGCCGCCCGCGCCCTGGTCGACACCGCGCACGCCGTTCTCGCCGGCACCGACCTGGCCGCCGCCGATGCGGCGGAGGCGGCCGACGCGCGGCTGGTGGAGCCCGCGCTGCGCTTCGCCTTCGCCGCGGGCACGGGGGATTGGGCCGCGGCATCCACCTCCGGCGCGTCGCGCCCGGGACCGCCTTCCGCCGCGGCTACGATGCGCGCGTGGTCGTTCGCCAACGTCGCCGCGTTCCAGCAGGCCGCCGCCGCGGCGATGCGGGGCGACGCCACGCAGGCGGAGGAGACGGCCGCCGCGTTCCAGCAGCTGCTCGACGCCGGGAGCGCGGGGGGCGGGGGCGTGCCCGTGTACGCAAGGGAGCTGCGCGCCCTGGCCGCCCGCGCGCGCGGCGACCGCGCCGGCGCGATCGCGCTGATGCGCGAGGCCGCGGAAACGGAGGATCGGACGCAGCCGGTGGGGCCGCCGTGGTGGATGCCCGCGCACGAGCTGCTGGGCGCGTGGCTGCTGGAGAGCGGCGACGCGCGCGGCGCGGCGGCGGCGTACGAGGCCGGGCTGCGGCTGATGCCGAACCGCTCGGCGGCGCTGCTGGGCCTCGCCCGCGCCCGCGCCGCCCAGGGCGACCGCGCCGGCGCCGCCGAGGCGGCCGGGCGCCTCCTCCAGAACTGGCGCCACGCCGACGCCGACGCGCCCGGGCTGGCCGAAGCGCGCCGGCTCGCCGCCGCGCGGTGACGCGTCGCCGCCGGGTCCGAGATCTTTCCATCACTGAGAATTCCGAAGAGAGAACGTGCGCGCACGCCTGAAGATCGCCCTCGTCCTGTGCTTCGCCGCCGCCGCCGCAGGGAGCGCGTGGACCTCCGCCGCGCGCGCCCGCCCCGCCGCGGAGCCCGCGTACGTGGTTCTGCTGCGGCTGCGGTGGGACCTGTACGCGCAGTGGAAGGAAACCGGGCGCTGGCCCAGCGACAGCGCCGCCAACGCGGCGCTGGACGGGCACGTGCGCTACTGGGACGAGCAGCGCCGCGCCGGGCGCGCCATCCTGGCCGGCGGGATGAAGGGCGATTACTGGGACAACGCGGCGCTGATCGTGTTTCGCGCGGCGTCGCAGGCGGAAGCGGACTCGGTGGTGCGCCAGGACCCCGCCGTCCGCGCGCATGTCTTCCAGTCACAGGTGCGCGGCTTCGACGTGAGCTGGGTGGGCGCCGCATCGCCGCCCGCGCGCTGACGCGGCCGCGAGGACGATTTCCGCGCCCCCGCACGCACCCGCGTCCGGGGGCGCTCCGTCTCTGCCTCCGCCGTCTCCACGCCGCCTTCCGCCGGGACGCCGCTGTCCCACCTTGGCCGTTCCGTGTCTCGCCCGAGGCGTGGACCCGAGGCGGCCGCTCCCATTCAGCTATTCCGCATCTCCAATATTCGCTTGAAGATGGGCGGCGTGGGCCGTCTACGGTCCGCGACGTGCCTTGTCGGACCCCGCGCGGCCGGTGTGCGACGGCGGCATCCACGTGGCACCCACCGCATCTCCCCGCTCTTCCCTTCATCTTGCGAGAAAAGCACATGCGGATTCGAATCGCGCTCGCCCTGGCGCTCTGCGCCGCCGCGGCCCCGCTCCACGCGCAGCGGGGCGACTCCGTGTACCACGGCGCCGGCTACGACCTGGTGCTCCCCGCCCGCTACCGCTTCCTGTCCACGAGGGACGCCGCGGGGAACGGGTACCAGCTGCGGACCTACGTGTTCGGGAACAACGCCGGCGCGGTGATGGTGCTCCGCATGGGGCTGAGCCGCGAGCTGAACGACACGAGCATCGCCACACGCCGCGCGGTGCTGCAGATCATGCGCGCCGCGATGCTGCAGGCCGCCGGCAACATGCGCCTGGACGGCGAGCCGGCCGAGATCGTGCGCGACGACCGCGTGACGCTGCGCACGCCCGTCGTCTTCGCGGCCGACGGGCGCCAGGTGCGGACACAGATGGACCTGTCGGTCTCGCGCCAGGGTCCGGTGGTGGCGTGGATGGTGCTCGCGGTCCGCGTGCGCCCCGGCCCGCGCGACGAGGAGATCGCCGCGCGGGCGCTGGATTCGTTCCGCGTCACCGGCGTGGACGGCACGGATGCGGATGAAGAGGACGACGCCAGCGCCGTCGTGTCCGCGGGTGCCCGGTCCAAGTCCGGCGACCTGGGCGCGAAGCCCTGACGCCCCCGGCACCGGCTGGCGAAGATCGGGAAGGAGGCGGATGATGATGGCGGAGCGCGAGCCCGCGTCTCCGCCGGGATGCATGGACTCCGGCGTGGACGCGGATGCGCGCGCCGGGGGGGGGGGCGGGCCCATGCGCCGCATCGCCCGCGAGCGATCGCCATCCCCACATCCTCCAGTCGGCACGCGCGTTGCCGCGAGGATGCGCGTCCCGGCGCGATTCGCTCCCGATCCCCATCCCCCCGAATGCCCATGCGAATCTTTCACACGCTTCCGCTCGCCGCGGCGCTGCTGGCCGCCTGCGCCACTCAGCCCCGCGCGGCCGGCCCCCCCGCCGCCGCCGCCGAGCCCTGCCAGGGCCGGTGCGTGGTGCTGGTCGACAACCCCTCGGCGCGCCCGCTGGACGTGTACTTCAACGGCATCGCGGATAGCGCGCCGCAGCTGCTGGGCACGGTGAACCCCCGCGGCACCGCGCACCTGGTGGTGCCGGTGAGCGACGCGGGGTGGGTGCTGCTGACGGTGCGGGAGCGCCCCAACGGCTTCGTGATCGACTCGCGGCGCGTACGCCTGAGCCTGGGCCGCGAAGCCGAGTTCCGGATCGACATGAACCGGATGAGATGAGCCGTTCTCCCGCCTTTCCCACTTCCCCGAACCGATGATGCCGATGAGAATGAAGCGGATCCTGCCGGCCGCCGCGCTGCTCGCGGCGGCGGTCCTCCCGCGCGCCGACGCCGCCGCGCGCGCGCCCGCCGCGCCGCCGCCGTACCGCCTTTCGCTGCGGGCGATGCTGTTCTACACCGACAAGGGCACCTTCTCGCCGGACCTGATCGCGCGCCCGGTGGACCTGTGGAACACGCCGGCGGGCGAGGGCCGCGCGGGCGGCTCGTCCAACGCCACCCTCGTGGTCGCCGTCGTCACCGGCGAGGCGGGGAGCTACCTCCCCGAGCGGAAGGTGGAGCTGACGGTCACGGAGCGCGGCCGCACCACCTTCCAGCGCTCGCAGGAGACGGGGATCATCACCACGCAGGGGCGGACGTACGTGGCCTTCTGGCTGTACGGCACCGGCTGCTCGCGCCTGCGCCTCTCCGCGCGCATCACCGGCCAGACCCCCGCCGGCGCGCCCGTCACCGCCACGATCCCCTTCGCGTGCGGAGAGTAGGAGGATCGATCCTTTACAGGTGAAACCCTGTCCCACTCCCGCTCATCGTCACCCTTGCTCATGCACGGCCCCTAAGAAGCCGTGTCGGAGGCGGCAAATCAGTGTGGTGGAGAATGGACATCAGAACTGCGTATATCTGCATCCGCCCCCCCCCGCAACCACAGCTGAGGGTGGACATTGACGGCAAGGGCGACGAGTTGGAGCTTGCCTGCGCGAGTTAGAGTGATCGGCCAAGCGGCGAAAGTGAAGTCGGGGCAGTAGAATCCCTTTCCCTTTGAGCCTCGAGAGCAAAATGACGGCAACCCTCGTAAAGCAGGGCATCCGCGAGAAGATCGCAGCGCTGTATGCAGTGCGAGCCCCGGAGAACGAGCACTCGTTGGGCGAACTGATCGCGATGTTCCGCGACAATCACGCTGAGGCCATGCGGTCTTTCAACCGGCTGGTCATTGGATTCGTGCTTGTCTGGATCCTGTGTTACCTCATCTCGGCCGGGATCATAAAGGAGGGAGAGATCGCATCGTTCAAGCTTAGTGAGATCTCACTGCTCCTGCTCGCAGGTCCTCCCCTACTTGGTGCCCTGTTCTACCTGGTCGTCGCCACCATGGTCGGCGCCGAAATCCTGATGAACGCAATCTCGGAGGATCTTCGGTACCGGCTGCCCAAAGCGTACGAGATGGATCTGGAGTACCTTCTGTCGCCGCCCAATGCTATCAGTGTGGAGCGATATCTGGAGAGGGAAACCAATTCTCAATGGATGAACACTATTCGCGACTGGTGGATGAAGTCCTTCCTGTTCTTCCTGTTCTTCGGGAGTCTGGTGGGAATCTTCCACGCCGCCTTCCTTGCGTGGAATGTCCATCGTTTTCCTTGGTTCGTATTGCTGCCGTCCTACGGGCTTGGCTTGCTTTTTTGGCTCCGCGGAATGCTCCTAGCCTACGTCGGAGCGGAGATCGCAAACAAGAATGCGTGACTCCACAGGAGCGCGGGCGGCCTAAGCCGCCCGCGAGCGCATATCGGCGATCAGGCGATGCCGCAGGTCGGGTTCAGGTGATACGCCTTGGGCTGCACGAACGCGCGGATGCCGATGGTCCCGAGCGTGGAGCCGATTCCGGAGTGGCGGCGGCCGGTCCACGGGAGGCGCGGGCTGACGCGGTCGCAGCAGTTCCAGTAGACGGTGCCCGCGTCCACCTGCCGCAGCACGCGCTCGGCGCGGTCGCGGTCGGGGGTGTAGACGGCCGCCGTCAGCCCGTACTCGGTGTCGTTCATCCGCCGCACCGCGTCCTCGTCCCCCTCCACCTCCATGATGCCGATGACGGGGCCGAAGGTCTCGTCGCGCATCACCTTCATCTCGTGCGTCGCGCCGGCCAGCACCGTCGGCTCCCAGAACCATCCCCGCCCCTCGCGCGCCCGGCCGCCTGCCAGCAGCGTGGCGCCGCGGCGGACGGCGTCGTCCACCTGCTCGCGCAGCACGTCCAGCTGCGGCCTGCGCGCCAGCGGGCCCACGTACGTCGCCTCGTCCGCCGGGTCGCCGACCGCGTAGCCGCGCACCGCCTCCACGAAGGCCTCCGTGAACTCGCGGGCGATGGAGCGGTGGACGTACACGCGCTCGACCGCGCAGCAGCTCTGGCCGGCGTTGTAGAACGCGCCCTCTGCCGTCGCCGCGGCCGCCGCGGCGACGTCCACGTCGTCGCAGACGTACGCCGGGTCCTTGCCGCCCAGCTCCAGCTGCACGCGAATGAGCCGCCCCGCCACCGTCTCGGCGATGCGGCGCCCGGTGCCGTACGAGCCGGTGAAGAACACGCCGTCGATCCGCTGCTCCAGCAGGGACGCGCCGACCGGACCGGCGCCGACGACGGGCGCGAACACCTCGCGCGGGATGCCGGCGCGGTACAGCAGGTCGGCGATGGCCAGCCCCGTGAGCGTGGCGAACTCCGACGGCTTGTACAGTACGGCGTTCCCCGTGAGCAGCGCGGGGAGGAAGACGTTGGAGCCCACGAAGTACGGGTAGTTCCACGCGGAGATGTTGGCGACGACCCCCAGCGGCTCCCAGCGGATCCGCTCCTCCGTCCCTTCGGACTGCACGACCTCGTCGGCCACGGCGCGCTCCGTCTGCTCCGCGAAAAAGCCGATGCGCGCGGCCATGGCGGAGAGCTCGCCGCGCGCCTGGCGGATCGGCTTCCCCATCTCGCTGGTGAGCGTTGCGGCGAGATGGTCGGCTTCCGCGGCCAGCAGCTCGCCGAAGCGGCGGGCGCACGCCACGCGCTCGGCCACGGGGCGCGCGGCCCACGCCGGCTGGTGCTCGCGCGCGGTCCCCGCCTTCTGGCGCAGCGTTTCGGGGGTGTCCTCGTCCAGCTCCCGGATCACCTCTTCGGTGGCGGGATTCACGACCTGCAGCATGGGGATCACACCTTCTTCGTGGGTCTACATCGACGCGAGCCACAGGGATCGCCGTCGCCCGGCATCCAGCCCCTCTCCCCCCGGCCCCGTCCCCAAACCCGACTGGGGGAGGGGGAGACCTCAATGTGCGAAGAGGCTTCGGCGCACTCTGGATGCATCTTGCCCGCCTGGCTGGGCCCCCTTCCCCCCGGCCCCCTCCGCCCGCTCCGCGGGGGAGGGGGAGAACTAAGCTCGGGCTCAGGTTTTCGCTCCTCTCCGCATCTCCACCGCGCGGAGGAAGGCGGCGAGGACGGGGGTGCCGTGCAGGAGCGTGGCGTCGGCCGGGTCCTGGAACTCGGGGTGCCACTGCACGCCGTACGCCCACGGGCGCGCCGAGTCCGGGTCGCCGTCGCCGGCGGGGTCGTAGCGCACCGCCTCGACCACGCCGTCGTCGGGGCTGGCGGCCTCCACGCGCAGGCCCTCGCCCAGGCGGCGGAGGCCCTGGTGGTGGACGGTGTTCACGCGGCCGCCCTGCGCGCCGTCGTACAGCCGCGCGATCCACGAATCCGGCTCGAAGCGCACCTCGTGGAAAAGCTGGTCGTACACGTTCCAGTCGCGGTGCGTGCGGCAGGCGGGGTTCTGCGTGGCCAGGTCCTGCCAGAGCGAACCGCCCAGCGCCACGTTCATGATCTGCATCCCGCGGCACACGCCCAGGACGGGGATGTCGCGCTCGAGGCAGGCGCGCACCAGCGCGATCTCGTGCTGGTCGCGGATGGAGTCGCCGCCCCACTCGGGCTTCAGCGGCTCCTCGCCGTAGCAGCCGGGGCACACGTCGGAGCCGCCCTGCAGCACCAGCCCCTCCACCTCGCCCAGCAGGTCGCCGAGGGTGACGTCGCCCGCGGGAGTGGGGAGGATGAGCGGAAGCGCGCCGCCGCGCTGCAGCCAGTGCGTGAGCGATTCCTCCGCGTACAGCAGCGTCTTGCCCTTGAAGATGGGCCGCTGCGGGTCCGCGTGGAAAAAGCATGGCGCCACGCCGATGCGCGGGCGGCTCATGGGCGGCCTCCGGCGCGGCTGACGGTGCGATCGATGGGTGATGAGCGCGTCCGCGGCGCCGCGCCCTCTCCGGCCGGCTTAGGCCCTCCACCTCTCCCGTACCGGGAGAGGTAGCTGGACGAGATCGGTGCCGCGGGGCCGCATCCTGCCCGCCCGGCTCGTTTCCCCGGCATCACCGGCACGCGGAAGGATGGGGGCGATCGGAGGATGCAGGCGGCGCCGATGCTGGACAGCCCCCCTCGCCCGGAACGGGAGAGGGCGAGCGCTCCCAGGCGCGGGGAGAGGGCGGCGCGGGCGATCGGGCGCGCACCCGCGGGAGGGATGCGCGCCCGAAGGGCCGGGACGCCGCCGTGCGTGCGCGGATGCGGGAGGATCGACGGGATGCCGGGCGCGGCGGGGGCCCGGCGCGGTTGGCAACGGTCGTATCGTTGCCTACCGCGCGCGCAGCCCGGTTTGGCGCCTCGGCGCCAAACACGCCCAAACCCGCCGTTGCCGTTCATCCCCCGCGCCGCACGGTCAGAAGTAGTTGCTGGTGATGCCGCCGTCGATCACGATCTCGGCGCCGTTCGTCCACGTGCTCTCGTCGCTGGCCAGGTAGATCCCCGCGTTCACGATGTCCTCGGGGCGCCCGAAGCGGCCCGACGGATTGCGCGCCAGGCGGATGCGCTTGGCCTCGGGGTCGGAGAGCAGCCACTCCGTCATCAGCGGCGTTTCGATGGGGCCGGGGCAGAGCGCGTTGGTGCGCACCCCCTGTGGCCCGAACTGCACGGCCAGCGACTTGGTGAGGGCGATGACCGCGCCCTTGCTGGCCGTGTACGCGTCCTGCGGCACGCTGCACCCCACCAGCGCCACGAAGCTGGCGATGTTGATGACCGACCCGCCGCCGCCCTTCACCATCTGGGGGATGCCGTACTTGCAGCAGAAGTAGATCCCCTTGACGTTCACGCCGAGCGTGCGGTCCCACACGGACTCGTCGGTGTCGACGACGGAGCGGTCCTGCTCCATCATGATCCCCGCGTTGTTGTACAGCACGTCCAGCCGCCCGAAGCGCTCGACCGTGGCGGCGATGGCGTCGCGCACGTCGCTCTCCTTCGACACGTCGCAGCGCACGAAGAAGGCGTCGCCGCCGGCGGCCTTCGCGGCGTCGGCGGCCTCGCGCCCCGCGTCCTCCGTCACGTCGGCCACGGCCACGCGCGCGCCCTCGCGGCAGAACGCCTCGGCGGCCACGCGGCCCATGCCGCTGCCGCCGCCGGTTACGAAGATGACCTTGTTTTCGAGACGCATCGGGCTCCGGGGTGAAAAGTGCTGAGTGCTGAGTGCTGAGTGCTGAGTGCTGAGTGCTGAGTGCTGAGTGCTGAGTGCTGAGTGCTGAGTGCTGAGTGCTGAGTGCTGAGTGCTGAGTGCTGAGTGCTGAGTTCCGAGTGCC